>JAFGOU010000145.1 GCA_016926315.1 Chitinispirillaceae bacterium | reverse complement strand
GTATCGCCGTCCTTTATTGCCGGTATCGGTCCATGACCGGGATGGTGGGGATCATTCCCGCACCGAGGGAAAATCGCCGCACAGATTCCGGCAAGCGCAAGTGAGCGGAGCAGTAGCGGTATCTTCATCGCGCGTGCCGGTCCTTTCATTCGACCTTGAGTTTCTCCCACCCCTGACTAAAATTGTAAAGGTCGCGCGCGGTCATCATGTAGATCACCAGCCGCTTTGCGCCGATGGTGGCTTTCCGAATACGCAACATCTTGTTCATGATCATGGGCCCGCCGCCCCAGCCCGTGAGAATATCGACGGGCAAGGCGGTCTGGTGCGCGATGTTGGCCCCCACGCCCGCGCCTTTACAATCGACCAGTTCGAACACGCCGGTAAAGGAGTCGCCGATGAGCATGACCGGCCCGGAAGCGACGGGTTTGTATTTCGTGCCTTCGGGCGTCAGCACCTGACGCGCTTCGATGGAAGCGGCCGGATAGTCGCCGCGCACGGCCTCAGGGATGCGCTCGACAATATCACCCTGGCGCAAAATGATCGTATCGCGGGTGGTATAGGCGACCTTTTGCGCTGCGCACGAATCGTACCAGGAAAACGTCCTGATCCGGTCGGCGATAAAACGGGACGCCACCTGCAGGCCCCGGTTGGTCCAGTGGGTGTCATGTTTCTGATACAGCGGCTCGGTCGAAAGGGCGTCACCGGTTTTCGCCTCGAGAAACGCGGGCAGCAGATCGATGACCTCGATTCCGTTTTTCTGCAGATCGGCAAGGAATTTCCGGCCGTAGGGCGCGACGATGGCGCCGGTTACGTCGCCCGGATGGAGCCCGAGTTTTTCCGGATAGAGCTCCTCCTTGCACGGTACCGCGACAAACAGGAAATTGACGTTGTTTTTGTCAAGGTACGACTTGAATTCCACAAGATACGAAAGGGGGTTTTTATCGGGCGGCTGTTTTGTCAGGTCGTCGGGGGCAAGGATATAATCGATAGACTTGCGGAAAAACAGCCAGCCGTCCTTACCCTGAATTCCCATCTGCTCGGCCGGGAGGCGCGACAACACGTTTTTCAGCTCGTTGTGCACCAGAGCCAGATCCTTGTGCCAGGCCGCATAATCGCCCCACGGCTTCAGCTCCTGGACGAACCGTTCATTGTTACCCCGGAAGTTCGCGGAAACTGCGGTATCGAGCGCCGCTACGGTGTGCGCCACGGTCGCGGATTGCTCCACTTTACTTTTGCCGAGTTTCGGCACGACGAAGACATTATACAGCACCTTTCCGTAGGGATTTCCCCGTATGACCGCCACCGGATCATCGATGACGAGCTTTTTGGCCGCCTTACGGACCTTCACCTCGGTCTCGGCTGTGGGCCAGGACGAAAAACCGTCCATAGTTACGATATCGGTATTAAGCGTCGGGTACCAGTAGGATGCCAGCACATTGGCCCAGTCCACGATCTCCTCGCGATTAAGCGGTCTTGTGGCATAATCGCCCGTGATAAAGCCGACCGACGCCTCCAGTTGTGACGCTTCGATGGACCCGGTACTCAGGAGTCCGAAAATCTCCCTGAAACCGTCGTTGTCAGCATCCTGGATACCCTTCAGGAATTTGACCCATGGCATGAATTCGATCTTTACCCACAACTCGATCTTATCGCCGCTCCTGTGGAGATAGAGCGCGGCAATATCCTGATACGGCTTGAATATCTCCGGGTCGTTCCATTTTTCGCCGATGATCGCCGAACCGAGCTTCCTGAACCCGTCGGCTTTCAGTTCGGTCCAGAGCAGGTTCATGAGCGGCGCCCAGGCATACGGCGAGGAAACCTCATTTTTTGTCAACGGCGTCTCCTCTATCGTTGCGACCGCCTTCAGGAGCGCGCCTTTGAACGTCATGTCGCGCAAGGTCACCGGCTGCGCGGGTTTCTTCGGCTTCTGTTTTTCGGGATCGAACCGGACCGGATTAGCGTTGTAGGCCGCAAAGTCGAGATGTGCGCGGCTGGGAACGTCAATCGATCGCGCCATGACCATTGATCTGGTCCTGGAGTATCCGGGGGCCAGTTCCTTATACGGAAGGCTTTCCGACGCAAAAAGAACGGCTGCACTGGAGAGGACGATAGCGAGAACGATCGGTTTCATGGGATACGGTAATCCTTATGGGATAACGGTTTTCAGTCACTATCAGTGTCTGTGCGAAAGCATCAAACGTCGCTGCGAAGTCATTCCGAACAGACACCACCTACTACTTTCGTACCACCTCAATTTTCTTCCACCCCTCTTCGCCGAACCGGAAGTCCCGTTCGACCACCTCCCAGACCACCAGTTTCTTGTTCTTCAGAAGACCGGGTTTGCGGGCCAGGGACTGCCGCACGAGCGTTGACGCGCCGCCGTCGTTGACCAGCGACGCGACCGGTTTTCCGAGTTCGCGGGCAAGATGAGAGATCCACCCTGCCGATTTCGGCATATCGGTCTGATACATGCGGGAGTAACTGTCGCCCAGAACAAGAATGTCGGACCCGCGGTAGTCGTCCTGGTAAGTTTTTTTTGTAATCACTATACCGTTTTTGTCGCGGTACACCTGATTGACCTGATAACAGAGCGTAGTTTCAGGCGCAAAGGGCGGCTTTTTCTTCGCAAGAAAGGAAGGCGGCAGACCGACCATCTCCGCGATGTCGCCGCTACGCGGTATGGTCACGGTATCCACCCTGAACTCCGTTGTTCCCGGGGTATACCAGGGGTAGCGGCGTATCCGCTCCGCGACCGTTCTCGCCGTTGTCAACACTCCCCTGCCCTTAAAATGGGTATCGGTGCGCAGATAGAGCGAGTCGCCGTTCGTGGCGTCGTTCATCCGCTCCTTTGCGAATGCGGAAAAGAGGTCGATGGTCTCGATGCCGGCCGCTTGAAGCCGTTCGAGCACCTCGTGTGAATGGCTGATGGCGCCCGCCTTTTCCGTTGCAACCGACGGATTGAGGATATCGGGATAGATTGAGGGCTTGGCCGGCATGGCGACGAACAGCAGATCGATGTCCCGGGAGGCCAGCTGGTCGCGGAAGTCAACAATGGCGCCGACGATGTCGTCGGTAAGGGCGACGTCGTTGGCATCCACGCTTTTGGAACGCTGATCGAACACGTCGGGCCTGATGACGTAATCGACGTCGGGACGATAAAACAACCAGCCGTCCCTGGCCTTGACGCCCTTGTTTCCGAGATCGCCGAAGGCGGTATAATACAGCATGGTCATCCAGGGACGGGCCGCGGTGGCGAACAGCGACCCTTTCTCCATTTCGGATTCATAGGGCCTCAGATAATTGGCGCCCACCATGATCCTGCGCAGCGCGGTAAGCGTTTGGGTGAGGTAGGTATAATCCGACGCCATCTGCCGCAGCGAATCAAGGTCGCTCTTCAACCGCCCAGCAACGGCCGCAAGCGCGGTGAGGTCAGGCGGGTCGGTTTGCAGCAGGCCGGTGCCCTCTTCGCACCCTGCGGCGACGCGGTTAAGCGCGGTGTAATACGGCAAAAGCGTGTCCTTCGCGGCAAACGTATTTGCCGCTCCGGTCACATGCCGGTTGTAATCCACCACATTCCTCTTGAGCACCGACACCCTGATTGCCACGTCATCGAAGATCTCCGACACCGTAGACGGGTCCCAGTGGTTC
>JAFGOU010000144.1 GCA_016926315.1 Chitinispirillaceae bacterium | reverse complement strand
GTCTGGACGCCGTTGACGAAAAGTCCGGTGTTGGACGACGCTCCGTTGCCCGCGGAATACCTGAGCTGCACGCTGTACTGGCCAGCGGACGGCGCGGTAACGGTGAACAGCACCTGGGCCGTGGTGCTGTTGATGAAGCCATCAACAAAACCCGTTCCCGTATATCCCGTATGATCGGTGGCGACGGCGGCACCCCCGGAAAGCGCCGCGGCTTCCGCTTCGAAGGCACCGCCGCTTGCGCTCGCCCGGACGGTAACGGTCCCGCAATTCAAGGTCGCCTTCGCGAGGATGACGCAGGCGCCCGCCTGGGCGCTTATCGGATTGTCGCCGACCAGCGTCGCGGCAGAACCGGTCAGGGTCCAGGTCACGGAATTCGTTGCCGAGTGGATCCAGGTGCCGTTCGCGTCGACGATATACGCTTCGATCCGGGAAATGTCCTGGGCGTTGGCATCGATCACGGGCGGATCGGCGACCAGTTTGATCGTCGAGGCGCTTCCCTGGGCGCGGACGGTGTCGCGCGCCACGACCACGCTGTTGATGAGCCCTTCGGCGCGCAGCATGGAGCCGGCCTGATACGCCACGTTCAAAAAGGTAAATGGCGGATGCGCCAGGTTCCAGGAGGAAGCCGGCCTCCCCACGTAATTGACATACCTCGGCGTGACATCGGGATTCTGGGTGCCTATGAGGGTCGTGCCCTGATAGAGCCGCACCTGCTGGCAGTTGCTGTAGACCCGCCGGTCAACCGGCGAGTTCGAAGCGTAAAAATTGGCGATCTTGATGTACGGGTGTATGGAACCGTCGTAGTTGTCGCCGGCCGACTGGCTCCGGTAAAAGTACGCCGCGGGCTTGGGAATATGCATCACGTCGAAGACGCCGTGCACCGCCCGCCATTGAAACGACGTGTTCCAGTGCGTATAGTAATCGAAACCGCACCAGCCGAGGGTGCCGGTGCACCAGGCGCCGCGGTTGCGGCCGTCGGTGGTCATGAGCGCGTGCATGGTGGCATGGTCGAGAAGATTCTGCTCGGTGTGCAGTGCGCGGTTCGAATAGTTATGGAACATATGCCCGGTGTGTTCGGTGTTCATGAATCCCACCGTATTGGGATCGGGGTTGGCGGCGGGAATGTCGCCGGCACAGAACTCGTTCTGGCCGTAGAAGGTAAATATGTTCCCCGACGATTCGCTGCCTGCCTGCCTTGCCGCTGACGTGGGCCGCGTGGGGTCCTCGGCAAGACACATCGCATTCTTGGGCGTTTCGTAGGCCGAGCTTTTCGCGGCCTCGTTGAGTCCCGCGCCCCAGATCGCTATGCAGGCCCGGTTGCGGCCGTTGCGCACCATGAACCTCAGCTCATTGTCCATGCGGCTGACCCAGGTGGTGTTGGTCGTCGGTTGTGTGGAGCAGCAGTGCCACGAAGGGACCTCAACCCACAGCAGAAGCCCTACGCTGTCGCATCCGTCGTAAAACGCGTCGTCCATGGGGTAGTGGGAGCAGCGCACGAAATTGCAGCCCCACTCCCGCAGGGTAACGGCATCTCTTTTCTGCTGGTTGTTCGGGCACGCATGGCCGAGAAACACCCACTGGTTGGTGCGGTTGAGGCCGAGGACTTTAAAAGGGGTCCCGTTGACCTGCATGCCGTTGCTGACATGGTAGGTCACTGAACGGATGCCTATGCGGGTCGCGTACATGTCGACCGGCGTGGTGCCATTGTAAACGACCGTATAGACCCAGTAAAGCTTTGGCGACCACGGCGCCCAGCGAGTTATGCCGGTGACGTTGATGTTCTGTGAAACGCGCGTAACCGCGTTCGAGGCGGCCGTGAGCGTGGCGTTGCTGCTTGTCAGCTGTTCGTTCGTGGAAGCTTCGACGATATACGTAGCGAGGCTGCCGTTCGCCGTTGCTCCGGTGACGTTTTTCACCCATGTCTGCACCTGCACCGTGGCGGAATTCGAAGTAACGTTGCTGTAGGTAATAAAATGGCCGCCCTGGTCCCCCCACCCGGAGTTCCACGAATGGATCGCCTCGGGCACGTAGAGCTTGTCGGTGGCGATGAGGTACACGTCCTTGTTGAGCCCGCCGTACAACTCATAATCGATGCCGGTCACCGGGTCCTGAGGGGGCACGAGGTTGTCGCTGGCGTTATTGAGCCTGAGGGCGATGACATTATCCGACCCGTCCGTATGGCAGTACTGGGTGATATCATAGCAGAACGGATGGAAACCTCCGTAGTTGGTCGTCAGCTCTGTCCCGTTGATGAACACCCGTGAGACAGCCATGGCCCCTTCGAAATACAGGGTGAGCACCTTGTTGCTGTACGCGGAGCTGAGGGTAAAATGTCTGCGGTACCAACCCAGGCCGCGGTCCACGGCGTCGCCGGCAACCGATACCTGCTGAAAACTGTGCGGCAGATTGACCGTCGTCCACGAAGCGTCATTGTAGGTACGTGCCTCCGCGCCCGATACGTCGCTGTGAATGTATTTCCAGTTCAGGTCGAAATTGAGCTTTTCGCGCGCGGTCTGCGGCGGCTGAAATGGGGCGGCAAATACCGGTGAACCGACAATGACCCCGAATAAGGCGATAAGAACTGCACGGTGATAAAAATTGTTTGTGCTTAACATACCACCCTTCCCCTTTTTAAAGATTAGTATTTAGTATATGGTAACTGCCGACATGTTTGATCTCCCCAGGCACACAATACAGTAAGACTGTTTTTTCTTTTCGAAATGCTTCGTTCCCCTTGTACATTGTTAGGTGTCTTTATCAGCGACTATAGCTATCGAGCTACAGTCATCACCCGCGAGACGAGTCGCCCCTTCCCGTCCTCCCAGACCCCATAGAAGAGTCCGGCGCCGAGGGAGTGCCTGCTCATGAATAATGACTCGCCGCTTCGGACATCGTGAGAATAAATGGTCCTGCCCTGGCAATCGATGATCCGCAGATGTCCGGCAGACCGCGGGCAATGGATAACGACACCCCTTGAGGCGTGCGTCACCCTCAATTCGCGTGCCTCTATCTTTGCCTGCGCGTCAGAGGGCTTGACGCTGGTCGGCCCCACGTAGGTCTCCGGAGGCACCGCTGTCGTGGTAAGCGTCACGGTCTGAGACGGCATCGTCCTGCAGGTTACGGACGCGGTCACCGTGAAGGTGCCGGGCGATTTCGAGGTCCGCAGGAACGCCGCCGCTTTCCCGCCCAGGGGTTTAACGCGATTGCCGCCGAAAATGATCCCCCTGGTCGGATCGCTGAGCGTGAACGTGACGGTACAGTTGGAGTCCGAGGAGATCTGGCGGTTGCTCCCGTCACGCAGCGCCGCGGTCAGCAGGAAGACGTTCACGCTGTCCGCCGGAAGCGAATTGGTATCGACCCTGAAGTCGATCTGCGTGGCAGTGCCCGGGCGCGGATAATCGGTGACGTATGCCGAGTTCCACTTTTTTGCAAAGTAGTAGTACATGGTTTTAGGCACGTTATACGGGTCCACGATGCCCTCGGCCGCCCCGGTGTTCCACGAGGAGTTGTAATCCTTCCAGCACCAGAAATGGCCGCCCGCCAGGTGCCCGCTCGTAGCGGTAGTGAAGCTGAAGGAATCCCATTCACACCGGTCATTACCTGCCGACCCCGCGCAATTTGCCGTCTCTGAGGTATCAAGATCTACTGAGCTGCCGCGGAAATTCCTGGTCCCGAAGGTGCCGGGATTCCGCGATTCGCAATTCAGCCAGGCCATATTCGCCGTGTTTCTGCCGTTGACGGTGACGCTGTGCCCCGTAGAATAGTTCAGACCGAGCACATCCGGAACGACCATACACGTAGGCATGGTACCAGAAACATTATTCGCAATGGTGGTGAGCCGGGTCGGATCCAGAGCGTGCGCGGTATTATTCATGGTCGTGATATACGGAGTAAAATCCTGGGCACCGGCATCCCGGTTCGGTTCATTGTACAATCCCCACAGGTAAATGCTTGGATGGTTCCTCGCTGCCAATACCATCTCCCTGACGCAGCTGTCCATCTCCCTCCAGCAGGTGGTGTTGGGATTCAGGCTCCAGCCCCAGGTCGGTATCTCGGGATAGCAGAGCATGCCCAGCCGGTCGCAGGCATCGTAAAACGCCTGGGGCCGCGGATAGTGGGCGCAGCGGATGCTGTTGCATCCCATGGCCTTAATCACTTTCACTTCGTAATAATACTTCTGGTCCGGCACCGCGTTTTCGATCCAGGACATTGCCTGATGAACGCACACCCCTTTGATTTCTATCCGCGTGCCGTTGAGGGAAAATCCGTTCGTCGAGGACCACGTGAACCACCTGAACCCGCACGGTTCCACCACGCTGTCCACGACGGTGGTGCCTGTCCGCACCAGCGTTTGTACCGAATACATGTTGGGATTCGACAGCGACCAGAGGGCCGGATTGGATATGGCCGGGAGCGTCATGTCGAAAGTGTCAAGGGTGTTGGCGGGGATCGAGAGCGTCGAGGTCAGCGTGGAGACGATAGTCTGCGACGCATTGAGCACATTGACCGTGACCTGTACGGCCTGGGTGCTCGGCCGCCCGTTTCTTACCGGCGTCAGGGCGCGGACCTGGGCGCTCGAAGCCGAAACATTTTCCGTCCGGATAAACTGCTGGTACACCGGGACATAGACGCTGTCCTTGAAATGGAGCCATACGGAGCGGTGCAGCCCGCCG
>JAFGOU010000143.1 GCA_016926315.1 Chitinispirillaceae bacterium | reverse complement strand
CTGGACCGGCATTTTATCCACATTAAGCAGTATCAGGACACCAACCGCACCCCGCGCCCGGGACACGCCTCCTATGCTTCATTTGTCAAATACGGTCCCGACGATGACGCCGTCGGCGCGGGTATTTTCAGCGGTCGTTATACCTCGACGATCGTGGCCGCCGGGTATGTGGCAAAGCGCATACTTTCGCTTTTCGGCATCGGCGTTTTCGGTTTCGTCAGGGAGATGGCGGGCGTCCGCTGCGGCGAGGTTGATGCGGCAGCCATACGTAACGCCAACGAATCATTTAAAAAAATGCGTTGCGCCCTCGATCCCTTTTACCAGGAAATCTATGTTAAAAACCGCGTGACCATGAACATGCGCTTTCTGGAAAAAATGGCCGTTTTCGCCCGGATTGAACGGGAGATCGACCCTATCCGCGACCGGGCGCCGCATTTAGCCGCGGCGGAAATCCGCGAACGTTTCGGCGTTCACCCGGTCGTCAACTGTCCCGACGCCGATACCGCGCAGGCGATGAATGATGCGGTCAACCGGATTTCGGCGACCGGGGACTCCGCCGCAGGCGTTGTCGAGGTGCGGGTGACCGGCGTTCCGGCGGGTCTCGGTGAGCCGGTGTTCAGCAAGCTCGATGCGGAACTCGGCCGCATGCTCGGGATCGGTGCGGTCAAAGGTGTTGAAGTGGGCGCGGGTTTCGGCGTCACGGACATGACCGGATACCAGAGCAACGACCGGATGCACATTGAAAAGGGCAAGGTGGCGTTTGACTCGAACAACGCGGGAGGCATCACGGGCGGTCTTGCAACCGGTCAGGATATTATCGTTCGTCTGGCCGTCAAAGGCACCCCGACCATCGATAAAAGGCAGAATACCATTGACAAATACACACTCAGGGATACTGAACTTGCCGCCATCACCCGGCGCGACCCCACCATCGTTTCGCGAATCTGGCCCGTAGCTGAAAATTACACCGCCCTGGTGCTTTTAGACCACCTGATCATGCATTTTGGGTATCAGCGGCTGCGTGAAGGGGTCGGGTAAGCCCGCGGTTTTCCAACGGCGATGATATACAGAGGGACCTGCTTGTCCGGATTGATCTCCAGCAGTTCCGCGACCTCCTGTTCGTTGAACGCGCCGACGGGAACCGATCCCATTCCCAGGGCGACCGCCTGCAGAAGAATATTCTGGGCCGCATGACCCGCTTCCATGTAGAGGTACATCATGCCGCGCTTCCCATATCGATCGGTGGTCCGGTCCGGTACCGCGGTAATGATGATGCTTACCGGCGCCTCCTTGAAAAATGGCTGGCCACCAATCTTTCCTCTGATATCGTGTTCGCTGATCCGCTCAAGCGCTTGTTTTTCAGGTAGATAGTGATGGAGACCATGTTTCGTCGCCATAAAAAGCTCCAGCGGGTAGGTCGCGCCTGCCGAAGGGGCTGAACGCAGCTTTCTTTTCGGATCGGTGATCCCCTGAGCGGCAAAAAGAAGGGCGGAAATCTGACCGTCGGAAAGGTTTTCAGGGGAAAAGGCGCGTAGAGACCTTCTTCCAGAAAGAGCATCTTCCAGGGTAGCGGAACCGAAGGGGGCAGGTAACGGTCGAAATTCCGGAGTGTTTTTAGCCGAGTCCCCTGTATCGGCACGTACAGGAAACCCGGAAAAAAGCAAGCCAAGAGCAATACCGATGATTTTGATCATACCCTGAATATAGTACCGGTGTAACCGGTTTCCCCTGAAAAAGATATGCCGGATTAATCATGATCATTCGTTCCGCTGTCTCAGGATGGGCGGGTCACCAGTAACCCCCAAGCCGGTTTTCCGCTAACCTTTTACGCTGGGCATGAATTGACAATCTTTTTCAGAATAAACATCCAATGTGACTAATCCATTGACTCGATATAAGATACCATCGCATCAATGCCTCTCAAACGCCCGGAATGACTGCTGGTTGGCCCCCGGCGCGAATATGTAACTTGACAATATAATACTCATTCATTATTTTACACCGGTAAATGGAGCGGTCTTGAAACGGCCGGCGCCATATTTTAAATTCGCGCCATTCCTTATACATTTTAAACGAAAGGGGTGTTATGCGTAAAGTGGTGATGCTTTTTGTCCTATGTTTGGCGTTTTCGAGTCAGGCATTGATTTCCATTGCCGATTTTCCCGAGGGTCAGGGATCGTACTGGCCGCAAAACGGCATATACATCGAAGATAATGCGACCTATGAAGGAGCGGGATATACGATCACCAGGAACGGTACTACCCTGAAGTTTGAGGGAACCATCCAGGAACAGATAGACCTGCATTTCCATAATGCGATCTGCGACGGCCAGAACAAGACGACCATGAACGGCGGCATGTTTTTATATGCGGAAGGCATTACCGTTACCAAATTCACCTTTTCCTCCACCGCGCCCGGCACCGCCCTTATTATCGGGTGCAATTACGTTACCGTTACACGAAACGTATTTGATTATACGTTCTGGGATATCTGCGTTGATGCAAAAAAAGAGATCGAGGTTTCGTATAATGTATTTGAGTCCAGCAACCTCGATTTTGCCGCCTATGGAGGTCCCATCACCTTTAACAATAACGACCTGTATGGTTCGCATTATCTGAGAACCTGGGTGGGTAATGGCGGGACGGTAAATTGTTTAGGGAATTATTACGACTTCTGCTCCTTCGAAGAGGCCCTCTTGACAGACCCGACCGCTTCTCCGACCCCCAATTGCGTTGACATTGTTTCCCTCACCGCCACCGGATTCGAAGCGCCACTGGCCAATGGCCCGGTAACGGTCAATAAAAACCGCTGTCTTCCCGTCAAAACCGAGCTGTATTTGAATGGAATCGAGCAGACCAGCCAGGACATCGTTCCTCCGGTCATCCAGGTTCTCTACAGCAGCTCGTCGACCGCGATTCCCGCGGAAGATGTCTCCTCCCTGGCGCTCTCTCCAGGCCAGAGCAACGAAGGCAACGCCTTTATCTTCACCGAGGAGGGGAAATGGCAGTATAACCTCAAGATGACCAACTTTACGGGCAAGGGCACGTATACTATCAAGATCCTGTCCGGTGACGATTCGAAATACACTATTGAACAGACCTATAACCCGGCTCATTTTATCGTTAAATAAATGCAGGGTGATCGAGATTTCGCAGGAAAACGGCCGCAGAGGTATTCTGCGGCCGTTTACTTTTGAGCAGAATCATAGGCAGGCAGTAAAACGACCGGTCAGTTCCCGCCCAGAAGATCCTCCATGATACTGCCGGCTGCGGTCTTGCCCGCCCCCATGGCGAGGATCACGGTCGCCGCGCCGGTCACGATGTCGCCCCCGGCATAGACATGTTTTTTCGATGTCCTTCCGTTCTTCTCATCGGCGATGATCGTACCCCATCGGGAGACTTTTATATCGGGCGTGGTAGCGGGAATGAGCGGGTTGGGCGAATTGCCAATGGCGATCACGACCACTTCGCAGTCGACGACGAACTCGCTGCCCGCGACCGGAACCGGTCGTCGCCTTCCGGACTCGTCGGGTGCGCCTAACTCCATGCGTATGCATCTGATCCCCCTGACATGGCCCCGGTCGTCTGCAAGAATCTCTGTCGGATTGCAGAGCAGGTTGAACTCGATGCCTTCCTCCTTTGCATGGTGAATCTCCGCTTTACGCGCCGGCATTTCCGCCTCGCTCCTGCGGTAGACGACGATCGACCGGTCAGCGCCGAGGCGCAGTGCGGTCCGGGCCGAATCCATTGCCACGTTACCGCCGCCGACCGTTACCACGCGCTTTCCGCGCATGATCGGCGTGGCAGCGTCATCGGTAAATGCGCGCATGAGATTGGAACGCGTAAGATATTCGTTGGCGGAGTAGACGCCGATGCTGTTTTCGCCCATGAGGTGCATGAACGAAGGAAGGCCGGCGCCGGAACCGATAAACACGGCATCGAATCCCTCCTCCAGCATGAGCTCGTTGACCGTGGCGGTCTTCCCTATTACAAAATTCCGTTCGACGCGTACGCCGAGTTTTTCCAGGTAGTTGATCTCCTGTCGCACGATCTCCTTTGGAAGGCGGAATTCAGGTATGCCGTAAACCAGCACGCCGCCGGCTTCGTGCAGCGCCTCGAAAATGGTCACGTCGAAACCTTCTTTCACCAGCTCACCGGCACACGTCAGACCTGCAGGTCCGCTGCCGATGATCGCAACCTTTTTGCCGTTTTTCGGCTTAACCTTTGGTATTTCGACACAATTATGCTCACGCTCCCAATCGGCGGCAAAACGTTCGAGGTTGCCGATGGCGATGGGTGCGCCTTTTTTCCCGAGGATACACCTGATCTCGCACTGATCCTCCTGGGGGCAGACGCGACCGCACACTGCGGGCAAAGCATTGGTTTCTTTGAGTTTTCTGGCTGCGGCGGCAAAATCGCCCTCTACGATAAGCCTGATAAACTGGGGTATCCGCACGTTTACCGGACACCCTTCGACGCAGAGCGGTTTTTTGCACTGAAGGCAGCGGCCGGCTTCGGCCTGTGCCTCTTCAGGGGAGTAACCGTAGGGCACCTCTTTGAAATTGCGCCCGCGCGTCGTTGGGTCCTGCTCACGCATGGGTACCCGTGTGTTCAGCCTCGGTTTCGTCGCTTTGTCGATGGTCATATACGTCAGTCTTTCTCCAGTCTGCATTCATGTTCTTCACGTGCCTTCCGTTCGAACGGCAGGTAACTCGACAGCCGCTTGACCATTTCATCCCAGTCGATCT
>JAFGOU010000013.1 GCA_016926315.1 Chitinispirillaceae bacterium | reverse complement strand
GAAAAAGGTATCCGTTCGATCGCGCGGCAGGCAGACTCTTTCCGAGCGAAAACCCCCTTACCAGAAACAGCGTTCCGAGGCCGGCGCCGGCGACAAGCCCGGCAAGCCCGGCGAGCGCCGCAGGGTCGCCGCCGGCAAGCCGGAGTCCGACCCGCATGGGGCAGCCGACAAAGGCAAACACGCCGAACGAAAGAATGACGCCGATGAGAAACCGCGTGAATCCGGATGATCCGGCCGTGGGCTGGAATTTTCCGGTGCCGAGCGCGGAAAAAAAAGCTCCGAACGCTATGGCCGTTATCTCGGGTCTGATAAAACTGAACTCGATGACCTGGTGCAGGCCGAGCGCTCCGGCGCAGTCGCGAAGAAAACAGGCAATGGAGATGCCGCCGTCAACAGGGTTGCCCAGCCGGGTAAGGAGGGCTGCTCCCGCGCCGGTCACCGCGCCGGCTGCGGCAAGCCAGGCGGCATCGGATGCCGCGATTTTAACGCGCATCCGTGGCTCCCCGTTGCGCCAATGAGTCAATGAGCGCATCGACCGCTGTCAGGGTTTTCACGCACCTGAACCCGATGCTTTTTTTCTGAATGCTGGGATGAAACGCATTCCTGCGGCTTGCGCGCAATGCATAGGCCGGTGTTCCGCTGCAGCACCCGAGAAACACCCAGTTTCCTCCCCTGACGACCTTTCTCTGCGCCTTGTCAGGCCCCAGAGGATTTTTTTCCGCGCTTTTCTGATAATACTCCCGGTCATACCAGTCGTAGCACCAGTTCCAGACATTGCCGACAAGGTCCGAGACGCCATAAGGGGACAGGCCCAGCTCGCACATGCCGACCGAGGGCATTTTTTCGGTTATCTCGGTGGTCGCGCGATCTTTATCAAACACTTCATTTCCCCAGGGGTAGGTACGCTTGTCATCACCGCGGGCCGCTTTTTCCCACTGTGCTTCGGTGGGAAGCAAAAATGTCCCGTTCTCCTTTGTTCCGCGCCACGAGCAGAATGCCATGGCTTCGGCCCATGAGACCCCGACGACCGGCTGGTTCGGGTCATTGCATTTCGGATCGTCGCGGTAGAGCGCCTTTGGATGACCGGTCTCCTCAACAAAACGATCGTACTGAGAATTGGTAACGGGATAGCGGTCGATATAAAAAGAGTCAAGCCAGACCTTATGCGACGGTTGCTCGTCCTTCTCTCCGTCCGGTGAACCCATCCAGAAATAACCGGCAGGGACCGGTACCATGTCGTTGGTCACGGGAGCGGCAGGGGCTCGGGAAGCCTCCTTGTTCTCCTTTGATATGCACAGGGACAGGAAGGCGATCCCGGCGATCAGAAGGCAAAACGCTGAAGCGGATGCTCTCTTTCTGTTTCCCATTCGTATAATCCCATACCCTCCTGAATGCTGCAGTAAATATACATCATTTCAGGCGTTTCTTTCCGCTGGTCCGGTATTCCGTTTTCCCGGACATGCGGCAGTGACCGAAAAAAAAGCGAGGTGGCTTGCCGCCACCCCGCTCTATGACCTCCGTGGGCTGCTGATGGTTACAGTATCAGTTTCTCAACCGTCGTTTTGCCCAGCGCCTTGACCTTTACAACATACATTGCAGAGGCCTTGCCCGCAACAGGAATCGAATAATCGGCAGCGCTCGAACCTGCGCGCTTCGTAATCACCCTTCCCTGCGCGTTGAGGATTTCGACCACATGGTCTCCGGCCGACGGCACCGACACCTTGATGGCTCCGGCCATTCTTGAGATCGCCACCTTCTTGTTGATAACATTGGCGAAATCAGGCGTTACACCGACAGGGCCTGCTGCCGCAACGACCTGGAAGCCTGACGATACCGTTGCCGCCGCGTGGCCGCCGGTGGCGATGTAACAAACGCCGCCGTTGGTTGCTTCCCAGTACCAACCGGCCTGTCCGGCATTATAGTTCGCCGCGCTGATCCCGGTGAGTGCAGTAGAACCGATCTGTACGTTCACAACCTGCGCCACGCGATGGATCTCAACACGCCAGATCCTTTTATTCTGCGGACAGTACTTTGACCCGGCAAACGCACCGATGGAAACCGTGGTCTGCTGGTTTGCCGGCGCATAGCTGAAGCTCAGGCTGGTGCTCTTCGGGGTCTCGTCCTCATACAGGGTAAAGGTGCCCGATGAAGCTGCCGTTCCGGCGTTGGTCGGCCACACCTGGACCGTGATAAGGCTCTCTGCCCGCTCGCCGATAAACTGCAGCGAGTCCATGAGCGGAACGATCGATCCGGCTTTTACGAACACCGGAAGCTTCATGGCAGGCCTGCCGCCGGTCGGCGCGCAACTATAGCTGGCAATGGTCGTTCCATCGTTATGCCTGGTGCCATCCCAATAATCGTACCAGCAGCCAAGGCCGCCAGGTACGGCAGGCAGATGGATGTTTCTCCTGTTGCCCGAGTTCGCGTCGAGCGGATTGTCGCGGTAGTAAGGCGACCAGATCAGCTCCTCGCCCACATACGCCTGAAACTGTCGGTCGCTGTGGAGACAACTGGCGTTGGTTTCTCCGCCGTTCTGGCACACCATGGCACGCGTAACCGGAATACCGGTCTGGTTGGCCACGATGCCATAGGAGAAAAGATAGGGGATAAACCGGTAGTGCCAGTTGCCCCATTTACGCATGACCGCCTTGAGATCGGCGGCATAGGTGTTGACCCTTCCGCACTCCTCAAAATTGGTCGCCGTGCCGCCGGCGGCTCCGGCCATGTGAATGGTAACCATGGGACGAAGCGTGTAGCCGATATAGCCGAAGTCATACCCTTCACCCAGATCGGTATGGCTGTGCGCGTATCCCACCAGCGCTTCCTGCAGAGCGGAAGGAAATACCGCATAAATATAATCGGTGTTCAGATAATCTCCCATGTGGTTGCCCGGCCATGCCTGTGAACTGAGCGCCTGCCAGCCTCTCGAAACGTACACCTTGCTTTCATCATTTTGATGGGCGGTCATCCAGACATCCCATTGCTCTTTGGCGGACTGGCGCTTCTGGAAGTTCATTGCGTCATACCAGGCCCAGTCAAACCCACGGTCAACCGCTGTGCGGCAAACCGTGGCGCTCTGAAGCAGGTTTCGTGTGCACCCGGCGCTGCAGCAGCCGTACAGGCCCCAGCCTGCGCTCATGCCGCCGAAGTAGTAGCCCCTTTGTTTGTAATAGAGAACCGCGGCCGGAACCTGATCGTTCCAGCATCCCGGATTCGGAACATTGGGCAGGTACCCGAGGTTGGTCCAGTCAAAGTAGTTGTCCATACGTACCCAGTCCATATTGAACCGTTCGTTGCGGAACATGTCCGCCCAGCCGCGCATGGTCGCAATGGTCGTGCCTGAACGGTAGTACATATCGCGCATGTATCCGTAGTACTTCTTGCCGAGTTTGGGAGGCCGGCCGGAAACCAGGGTATACCCGGTCATGGCCTGTTTCCAGTTCCCCTTGAAAAAGAAGTAGCTCGCATACTCCATCGCTCCGCCGAAACTATAATCGTTGGACGCGTTCATCCAGTATTTCTGCAGGCTGTTGCGAAGATCGAACCCGGTACCCGGAGTGGGGTTGCTGATGGAGCCCCATGCCGAGGACGGCGGAACCGGTTCGGCAAAAAGGAGCCACAAGCCATAACCGCCCGTTGAGTACATATAACAGGCGGTTGAACGGCGCGTGCTGTAGGTCTGGTTTTTATGGTCATAGACGTGATAATTCGGCGTGCGCCTGAACTCCTGAAAGGCAAGACCCCACCCGAAAAAGTGCTCATTGGCGCCATGGGTAAAGGTAAAGGTCGGCGTTGTCGATGACGTTCCTGCAGACTGCATGGCTGCGGCGTCACCCATCAGCTGTGTGGTGCCGTTAGTCTCGAAAAACTGCACCCTGAAAGGCGATTTCTGGACCTTGATGACCATGCCGGAGGTGGTGATATTGACCGTGGTTCCGGCATCGGCTACCGTCAGGGGAGAAACCGCGGACCACGTACGGTTCACGTCGGCCATGCTTAAAACGTCTTTGTTGGAGGTAAACGTACCGCGCGCGTCAAAACTTACCCGGGCGATAGTCGGGGTGCAGATATAGATCCTCACCTTCTGCGTACCGCCGGTATTGAACTCTATCTGGTTACCGCTCTGGGTATGGGAAACATAATTCCCCACCGGCGCGCTGTAACCAAGCATGCACCATAAAAGCGCTCCGCTGAACCCAGCCCTCACGACCCCTTCAAACCGCTTAACTTGAAACATCTGACCCTCCTTAGGTAAAAAAGTTGTTTTCTTCATTACACTGCCTGAATAATATAAAAAACAATTTCTCCTTTTTCATAAAAATCGCTCTTTTTTCACTGCATGATGACCGCGAAATCGCGTTATCACCATGTATAAAAGCTACCTGACTACCGCGCTCATATTCCAGGCTTACCGTCAGAAACTGAAAATGGTTTTAACGTGCCAACCCCAGTGATTTGGCTTGCACATAGCTTCTTCGAAATCATAATTGGAATTATAGTAAGGCATTGGCATTTCCCAGCGAAGGTGGTCACGGCCGAACTGGCTGACCACCGTGAAGTTTTTAATAATCTGCTTTTTAAGATACAACGACCAGTACCATCGGGCACCTCTGTCTGCCGTATACCCTTCGGCATCATTTATGTTTTCAAGATAGGGCAGGGGCAGACCGCGCCATAAGATTTGCGCCGAATTGTTGGGGTAATGGTTGGGGTACCACTCAAGCTCGAAAGCGCACTCATCCAGGAGTTTCCAGAAAGGAAGGTGTATGCCGACCATCCAGGGCATTTTTTGCGATAAGGTATCGTATCCCAATGGGTTAAATGCCTGGTTGGCGGGATAATTCTCAAGGCCGATAATCCCGATTTCTCCGTATATTTTTCCCCCATGGGAACCGAAAAGGTCGCTGATAAATGAACCGTCCCCACGACTCATGTCTGCAAATTGAAAAATGCCGAAAAGATCGATTGCTCCGCGGGCCATCAGTTTGGTGCCTTTGAAAGTATAGTATCCGGTATCGTACACCATACGATCCCCGAGCGAGTCGCTCACAAAGGTGGAATCTTTTAAAAATGAACATTGCGAATGATGGGGGGTGGTATACTTGTCGTTCATCGCGACAAGATTCGCCAGATTGACGCCGCCGCCGATCTCTATGATTTTCATGAGGCTTACGCCAATGACCCCTGCGAACGAGAGATCCCAGTAGGGGCGAAGTTCCCGTTCGGTAAGAGCAAAGAGATCCAGCCTTGCCTTGAGAAAGTCAAGCGAATACTCGGTTGCGGCCCTAAGTCCGGTCAGGCGGGAAAACGGCCGGTCAAATTCGCCGAAAAGCAAAAAGGGGTAGGTACCGCTTCTGAAAAGATATTCCCCGAATTCCCGTCCTTCGTTATTGTATTTATACGGCTGGTATCCAAGCGATAGTTTTAATGAAAGCGCCTCACCCTCGAACGTGGTAAAAACAGCCTGTGCCTCCCTGATGAAAAAATCGTGGTAGAGAAAATCACCAAGGTTATACCCGCCCCTGTTCATGGCGGTCGCCCACCAGATCGACATGTTCATGTACTGCTTGAACTCAAAACTGCCATTCAGGCTGAATCGGTCGCTTGGTCTGGCGATGAAGTTCAATGTCCCGATCACATGGCTGTACCATGCATGGTCGACGGTGACATGTTTCTGGACCATGGCGGTCCTTGCCTTCATCATCTCCGCGGTTTCCAGCTCAACCATTCCGTTGATATCGACCGACCCCTTTTTTACGGAGATTTCGGCATTCGCCATAAACGCCAGCGCAACCAAGAGGCATCCCATGACAGCCATTCTTCCGAGAGAAACCATGTGTACTCCTTTTCGGTTCTTTTCGATCATACTTCCGTCACCTGGTGAATTAACGACACGTTTTTTTCCCCGATTAAAAAGAAATCACGGCCGCGACATGCCAGCCCCACTCATCCGGCTTTACCATGGCCGGTTCGAAATCATAATAAGGATACTGCGCCGGATGCATCTCCCAGCGCTGATGATCGCGGCCCACCTTGCCGACAAGGGAAAAATGATCGGTCACGGCTTTTTTCATGTAGAGCGACCAGTTCCAGCGCGGGACATACACCGTTGAATCGTAAATAGTGCTCTCGAGATCGACCGGAAGGGGATACGCTTTAATGACGGGATTCCAGTAGTTGTCGGGGAAATGACTGGGGAAACGTTCTATCTCAAATGCGCACACGTCAAGAATTTTCCACAGGGGCAGATTGACGCCCACCATCCACGGGCTTCGCTCCTTCACGCTCGTATAACCTCGGGGGTTATTATTAAAATCCGCGGGATAATTTTTAAGGCCGATGATGGCGTATTCGCCATACACTTTGCCGCCGGCCGGCCCAAAAACCTGGCTGACGAGGGATTCATCCCCGCGGGTAATGCCGAACGCCTGGAAGAGACCCAGCAGATCAAAGCTTCCCCGCGCCATGAGTTTGATTCCCTGGTAGGTGTAATAACCGGTATCCGCGCGATACGACGTATCGATCCAGGGATTTGCCGGATCCGTTGTATCGACCTTTATAATCATCACCGAATCATAAAAATAACTGTTATCCCTTTCCTTTAGCGATATGAACCGGCTGTCGACCGGGATAAGGTGGGCAAAATTGATACCGCCGCCGATGTTCAACGTTTTTAAAAGATCAAAGCCGCCCACCGCAGCGACAGAAATATCGTTGAACGGCTTCATCTCATGTTCGATAAGCCCGAACAGGTCCGCTTTTGCGGTGACAAGGCTCGAGGTGTAGGCCGTTCCCACGCGCAATCCCGTGAGGCGGGCATACGGCCGGTCAAATTCGTTGAACAGGAAAAGCGGATAGGTGCCGCTCCTGAAAAGGAACTCACCCAGGTTGCGGACCTCCGGGTTATACTTATAGGGCATATAGCCGAACGCGACGTCAAGCGAGACGGCATCGTCGTCAAGCAGAGAAAAAATACCCTGACCCTCGCGGATAAAGAACCCGTTCCAGTAATTGGTTCCGAAATCCGCGTCACGCCTCGCGCCCGGCGTAAGCGGAAGCATGGTCGCGTACTGACGGAACTCGAAGGAAGTCCTGACCTTGAAATAATCGAGCGGTTCGTTTAAGAGATTCAGGGTTGCGATCGTGTGGCCGTACCATATGTGATCAACGGTAATGGGTTCGCGCGGAGCGGTGGTTCCGCCGCCGCCGGAAGTTCTTGCCTTGAGAAACTCGGCAATGCTGAACTCAAGGGTTCCGGAAAGCGAAAGATTATCGTTGACCTTATACGCATCCTCGCTGCCGGCAATGCTCATGCCGGTCAGAAAACAGAGTACTGCCAGACCTCTGCCGAATAATCGCATTGTTAATCCTTTCCTCAATGAATTCATTCCTCCGACGTGCATCGATTCCTCCTGCCTTAAAACTCGTACAACAGGCCCGAGCGCCATGCCCACTGCCCTTTGGCCGCCATGATCTCTTCGCTTGAATAATGAAACGTGTTTCCGAGATTGATGTCCCATCGCTGGTGATCGCGGGCGACTTGACCGTACAGGCTGATATTATCGCCAAAGCTTTTTTTCATGTACAGCGACCAGTACCAGCGTGGTCCGCTGTAGCTTGCCGAATCAAGGGGATTCACCCACTCCCATGTCTCGCCGGAGTTTATGTCGGTGATAGTCCTGCTGTTTCTGACATAGGGGGACCAGGTCGGGATCGGCAGCGCATTGTTATAGAGCGCCTGAAAATAGTCGTTTGGATAGGGGGCGGGATATTTTTCAAGTTCAAAGGCGCACACATCCAACAATTTCCAGAGGGGAAGATTGATGCCGACCATATACGGCATGCGCTCCGAAATTTTGGTATATCCCCAGGGATTTATTTGATAGATAACATAGTTCGCCTCTGCCTGCGTTACGTTGGACGCTCCCTGATAGAGCGGGTTGGCGGGATAATTCTTGAGGCCGACGACTGCCGCTTCCCCATAGATTTTCCCGCCGTTTTTGCCCAGAAGCTCGGAGAGAAAACCATCATCGCCGTTGCCGCGCATGGCTCCCAGCGGATCAATGGTCGCCCGGGCCATGACCTTGGTACCCTTGAAGGAGTAGTAGCCGGCCGTATCGACGGGGAAATACTCGGTTTCGCCGGATATGTCATTCACCCTGGAACCGACTGCTGAGGGATAAGCGCCGCCTTTGGGCGTTGTCAGGGTGCCGTTCATTTCGACGAGGCGCGAAAAATCGACCCCGAATCCGACATTGACGATTTTTTTCCAGTCAATGCCGGCGATGGTGGTGACGGAAAGGTCGTTGAGCGGCGCGAAATTCCGCTCGAATCGAAGGAACTGGTCGATCTTCACGCTGATCGCTTCCGGGTCGTCATAGGTATAATTAAGGAGCACTCCGGAGAGACGCTGGAGGGGAAAATTGAACTCGTTGACAAGAAAAAACGGGTAGGTACCGGACCTGAAGAGGAACTCGCCGAGGTTCCGCACCTCGGGATTATATTTATACGGCATGAGACCGACGGAAAGATGAAGCGAGCTGGTTCCGCCGTCGTAGAGCGAGAAAATCCCCTGCGCCTGGTGGAGCCCGAATCCCATGAACTGGGGAAGAAGCGGGGAACCGCCATTCTGGGCAAGCTCCGATTTCCGGTCATATGGTAAGGTGTTGAGGAAAATACTCCCTTCAAAACCGACCAGCACCTGCAGGTTTTCGGCCGGTTTAAAATCAAGGTTCAGGCGTGCCAGCGGAGTGCCGAACCACTGATTGGTGGTAAGATGGGGAAACTGTATTACTTCATCGCTGAAGCCGTGCGGGATCACCCGGTAGTATCCTTCTTTCAACTGGCCCATGTTGAAATCGACGACACCGGAAACGGTCAGTTGGGACGGCTCTGCGGTTGCGTCCTCTTCACCGGCCAGCGCTCCCGGAACCGCGGACAGCACCAAGATGGAAACGATCGTACCGATCAGTCGCATAATATCTCCCCTGATGT
>JAFGOU010000142.1 GCA_016926315.1 Chitinispirillaceae bacterium | reverse complement strand
GCGTCGATGGAGCCGAGCAGGCCGGCGTCTGCTGCCGTCTGCAGCTCATGCTGGAAGGTGTGGCCCGCAAGGGTCGCGTGGTTGACTTCGATGTTGAGCGCAAAGTCGTCCTGGAGGTCGAAGGCGCGCAGGAAGTTGATGACCGCCGCAGCGTCGAAGTCGTACTGGTGCTTGGTCGGCTCCATGGGCTTGGGCTCGATGAAAAACGTGCCGGTAAAACCGTGCATGCGGCCGTAGTCCCGCGCCATGCAGAGGAAGCGGCCGAGGTGCTCGATTTCGCGCTTCATGTCGGTGTTGAGGAGCGACATATACCCTTCGCGGCCGCCCCAGAACACATACCCCCTGCCGCCGAGCGCGATGGTGGCGTCGAGCGCACACTTGACCTGCGCGCCGGCCCGGGCGGTGATGGCGAACTCGGGATTGGTCGCGGCGCCGTTCATGTAGCGGGCGTGGCTAAACAGGTTTGCGGTGCCCCAGAGGAGCTGGACGCCGGAAGCCTTCTGCTTCTCCTTTGCATAGTCAACCATTGCCACGAGCCGTTTTTCCGATTCCACCACCGTGGCGCCTTCAGCCACGAGGTCGAAATCATGGAAGCAGTAGAATGGAATGCCGAGTTTGGTAATAAGCTCGAACGCAGCGTCCATTTTTTCACGCGCCCTTGTCAGTGGATCGCCGGCTTTCTGCCACTCCCGCTCCAGGGTCGGTCCGCCGAACATGTCCTGGCCGGTGCCGCAGAGACTGTGCCAGTAGGCGACCGCGAACCGCAGGTGCTCCTTCATGGTTTTTCCGTTGATTTTTCTTTTTTCGTCGTAACATTTGAAGGCAAGCGGATTGTCTGACCCATGGCCCTCATAACCGATTTTTTTAATCCCCGGGAAAAAACGTTTTTGCCCGCAGACGATTGAGACCCGCTTGTTACTGACAGGAAGACCTTTTTTTCGCACGGTGTTCATAACGATATTCGCCTTTCTTTTAACCGTAGTATCTGGAGACAATCATGATTTTTAGGAGTATTTATCAATTTATCCCCGTGGATGATTATCGTTTATAATATAAACAAATTATCGATGACACGCTATAATAAACTAATATAAACCAATCATATCCCGATTTTTTTCTCTGACCCTGATAGTACCTGTCAAAGTAATTTATATTATCAGTGAAGGGTGACCCCGGAACGTCGCATTCCCGACGACCCATAATCATAAAGGAAAAGCAATGCCCCGGAAATCCGCGATTAAACTGTTGCAGGTCGATACCAAAGCGGTAAAACCAAAGCACCGCCAGATTGAGGACGGCATTAAAACCGCGATCATTGAAGGACGGCTCAAGCGCAATGACATTCTTCCCACCATCGGCGATGTGTGCGAGACCTTCGGCATCGCCCGCCTCACGGTGCTCAAAGCGTACGAAGAGCTGCAGCGCGCCGGACTGATACGGGCTGAAAGCCGGAAGGGGTATTATGTCACCTCGGAAGAGGTTGAGCGGAAGCGCAACATATTCCTCCTTTTCGATGAATTTACCATGTATAAACGGGTGCTGTACAACGCCTTCAGGGAGCGGGTTGGCGGCAACGCCACGATCGACATTTACTTTCACCACTACAGTGCAAAGCAGTTCGAATCATTGATTCTGAACAACCTCGGCTACTATACCGAGTATCTGGTCATGCCGTGGCCCGATCCCAAAGTGCCTCAGGTGATTGCAAAGATGGACCGCCGTATCACCCTGCTGCTCGACCGGGGCGACGCGGTCCAGAAAACGGCAGGGTTTTCCTCGATCGTACAGGATCATAAAGACGATATGGCCGCCTGTCTCGAAAAAGCACTGCCTGCGATACGGAAGTACCGCAAATTCATCCTGGTCTACCCCTCGTACAGCTATCATCCCGCCATTACCGTGGAGGGGTTCACCGAATTCTGTAAAAAGCACCAGCTCAACGGCGACATCTACCGCACCATTGACCACTCGAACATTCTGCCCGACACCGCCTACTTTGCGGTCGACGACAACGAACTGGTGATCATCGTGGAGCAGTGCATGGCATCAGGGTATGAACTCGGCAAGACGATCGGGATCCTGTCGTACAACGAGACGCCCATGAAAAAAATCATCGCGAACGGGATATCGGTGGTCTCCACCGATTTTGCTCTCATGGGCGTGCGGGCAGCGGATTACATTATCGCGCCGTTTACCGGCGATATCCACGAAAAAATCCCCACGTCGCTCATCATGCGCGGATCGCTGTAACCTGTCACACCCCGATTGTCTGCTTCGAAAAAAAGGTGAACATAGCGTCCGGTGACCAGTTTTTCGAAAATTACCTGCCGTAACATTGGGGCCGTACCCCGTTTTTACCGCACCAGAAGAGGCTTTTCCGCGACCACGGCTCCTGAAGACGAACCGATGCGCACCAGATACAGGGCCTTTGCGATTCCCTTCAAGCTGAAGCGATGGGTGCCGGCGGACAGGGCGGTTTTGTTAAGAACCGCGACACGGCTCCCCTGCAGATCGTACAGTTCCACGCTGTTCGCCGGTATGGCGAGCCGGACATTGAGCGATCCGTGCCGCTCGACGATGGATATGGCGCTCCGGAGGTGCCTGTGCGACGCGACGGTCACGGGCACGACATACTTGTCCCAGCCGGGCATTTTATCGAGGGTAATCACGTAGGTGTGGTTCATGATCGAGTTCCAGTCGGCCGCGGTATTGTCGTGGGCCCAGCCGTCCATGGTGTAATCGCCGTACCAGGGCATGAAGTACGACCAGCCCGCGCCGTCGCCCACAAGGCTGTCGGGGTGCGGAACGGAGCCGTTTTCACTCAGTGCTATGATTTTCTTTCCGCCGTAGATCTCCTTGACTTTTTCAAATGAAGCCACGAGGGAGCCGTGGTTCGCTTCGCGCGGATAGTAGTAGTAATCGCGGCCGATGATATCGACATACGCATCGCCGGGATACCAGTCGAGGGCGTCGCCGGCCTCGTCGCTCGTCCATATCCAGACCAGGTTCTTAAGGCCGTGATGGTTGACCATCCGGTCGAACATCAGGCGGTAGAGCGCCACGCACGGTTTGGCGCCGCTGTACCCCCACCAGAACCATTTGCCCGAAGCCTCGTGCATCGGCCGCCAGAGGACAGGGACCCCTTTGTCGGCAAGGGTTTTTAGGTACCGGGAAATCGTATCGATGTCCGCGAGAATGGCGCGGTATTCGGCGCTGCCGGTACTCCACGCCGCGCAGGTGGTTGAATCAACGAACGCCTTGTTCAGGTTGAACTCGACATAGGGGGTATTGCCCGACGACTTCGAATAGAACGCTTCAACCGTCTTGCTCGGATCTTTCCAGTGCCAGCAGTAGGCCGGAAAGCCCCCTTTTTTAAAGATGTCCTCTGCCATGGAAATGGTGGCCGCGGTATACCCCCGGTGCCACTCGCCCTCCGAAGCCTTGCCGGTGCCGTGCATGAAATCAAGCCCCAGCAGCGCGGGTGTTTTTCCCGTGGCGTTTATGATCCAGGCGACCTCGGTCTGTTCTTCAACGGTATTGGGGGTGTAACGGCCGTCGTTGCGCATGACCGTGTTGGTCATCACCCCGCTCACGATCTTTTTCTGAAAATGCTCCCTGAGGAATCCGTATATTTTGTGGGCATTGAGGGAAGCGTTGGGCGTGACCAGGGTGGTCGGGATGGTAAAGGGCGATTCGACATAAGGCGTGAGTTCGATATAGTCGATGTTCACCCACCCCCAGGACTTGGTGATGCCGATCGTATTGGCGCCGGCAGCCAGTTTGACCTTGCTCGAAGCTTTGAGGGTGACAAAGGCGGAGCAAAGCGGGAAGGAGATCTGCCCCTTGGACGCGCCGTTCACGGTCAGGTTCTGGATCTTTCCGCCCGCATCGAACGGCTGTGAATAGCGGGTCCACAGGGTATAGAACCCGGCAGCGGTAACAGTGACGGTAAAGGAGAGCGCGCCGTCTTTCATGTTGACGTAAAAACCGCCGGACGCCGTAGCGTCGGCAACCTTCTGGACCATGTTGATATCGACGATCGCGTTTTCGGCCTCGTAGCGGTTGGAGGCGGCTGAAGCAAGGGTGCAGAGGGTTACGACAGCAGTGACTATTTTATAAACCATTGGATCACCTCGTGTTTAATCGGTTACCTGCGTGCGGGGAAAACATCGTTGCGGATCACACCATCCCCTTTAAGAATTGGTGGTAAAATAGGCGGAAACAGCCCATTCGTGCCGGGCGCTTTATTGGTCAGAAGGGCTGGCGTTATCCGGTTCCGTACAATTCGATCGTCTGCGGCTTCGATGGTCGGCAACCTCCGGAGAAATCCCCGCAGCCCTGGTCCATACAACGCTTCCCTATGCCTCCGAGCCTGTTTATAGTATTTTACGGTTTCACCAGGAGGTGCCCATGTTGAAGCGTCTTGCCGTCATCCTCTCCCTGCCGCTCATGCTCGCTCCGGTCGCGCGGGCGGACGACACCGCCGCCGTTGCGGCTGAGCGGATACTCTTTGTCTACGATACGATTGACAAGAGCAACTCCTTTTACGTGGCGACCCTTCGCGAACTCCTTGTTGCGGAGGGGTATCAGGTGAAGGAGGCGCGGGCAGGAGAGCTCCTCCAGAGCGGGGCGGGACCGTACGACCGCGTCGTGATCTACGGCATGGTCATGGCGTTCAACTGGAAATCAATGGTCCGCGACTGGATGAAGGCCCAGACGGACCTGTCGAACCGGAAGGCCCATGTTTTCGTCACCGCAAACCGGTGGTTCAGGGAGAACCTGCTCAGGGATCTGGTCAAACTGACAAAGGAAAAAAGGGCGACCGTGGTCGACGCGGTGTCCATGGCCACCAACAAGGTGAGCGATGCGGACAAAAAGGAAAAAATGCGGTCGTTTGTCGCGGGGCTTAAAAAATAAACGGCCGCGACGGTCGTTGTGGCGTCGTGTCACAGCCCCAGTTTTTTCAGCCGCGCCCTGATGGCGCCCGCGTCCCTGCCGAAATGTTTTGCCAGCGACCGGACCTGCCTGCCGCCGAGGTAGAGCCCGCGCAGTTCCCGGTCGAGCGCAACGGTCCACGGCCGGTAGGCGTTGGGGTGGACCGCCCTCTTTTCACCGAGTTGCCACGCCTTGTCGAACGCCTGTCGCAACGGTCCCGCCTTTTTCTTTACCGTAAAATTCGCCTTGTCTTCGGCCGGAAACATGGCCTCGGGAAAATCGAGGTACTTTCTTGAACGGGTGACGGCCACATAGGCGAG
>JAFGOU010000141.1 GCA_016926315.1 Chitinispirillaceae bacterium | reverse complement strand
TATTCAAAAAATCCGCGGCACGGCGGTAGGAGCGTATGTCCTTCTCCGAAAGCTCGAACCGGACCCGGGGCGGATACTCGTAACCGGCCTCGTTATCATTCACCGGAAGCGCGATGCACGACGAATCGGCGTAAGCGGCGGCATACGCTTCGCATAAATCGGTGGTGAACGTTGCAATGCCGCACTGCCGCGGCTGGTAGTTGCCGATAAAGGCGATCCGTCTGATCGCGCCGTTTTTTGCTATGGCCGCGGCTTTATCATCCGTCACGTTTCACTCCTGTTCTGGCAGTTAGTGTCTGTCCGGAAACTAGTGCTCCTGTCATTTCGAAACCCTTGAAGTACTCGGAGTAACCTCTGTGAGAAATCTATACCGTTGAATTCATTACGGAAGATTTCTCGACCAGTTGTCACCCTGAGCTTGTCGAAGGGTTGCCGAAGGGCTCGAAATGACACTGAAAATCGGGAATTTTTTGACGTACACCAGGCATGGTTGTCCTCCGCCTCCCTTAAAAGAAATATCGAATTCCAAGCCCGGCATCGATGCCGAAGCCGGTTGACGGTACGACCTGGAGAGAGGGAACGATTTCGAGAAAGATATCGATCGGCGTCTGGTGGGGCAGCCACGCGATACCGATCACTCCCCGGACTGCGGCGTTGGCGTCGTACCCTGCGCCGGTATTGATTCGCCCGCCGATCCCGGTATACAGGGGAAAACGTTCCGACGAGTGGATGGCATTAAACCAGTGCCAGAGGTAATCCATGTGAAAGTGAACGCGGCTGCTTCCATCGTAGCCGCCGTCATAGCGGTGGATACGGTCGCCGCCAAGGGACCACCCGAGCCCGAAATCGAAAGCGTTTACCGGTGAAACCCATAGCTTTGCGCTGATACCCGTGGGTTCACCGATGATTACCCCAAGACCGAAACGTCGTTCCTGGGCAATGGAGAGCGATGCAAAGACAAACAGCAACAAGGTGATGACTGCATAGTGTACATGCTTCATGTGGTACGTGCTCCTTGGTTGAAGTGTAAATGGCCGGTTTCAGCCTCGAATTATAAAACGAACAGAACCCCGGCCATGATCACAAAAAAGTCGTTTTTCGGGTTTCCCGGGACCTCCTGAAAATCATAATCAATAAAGACGTAGCGTATATCGCCTATCAATTTGATGCTCGGACCCGCCGGCGCTTCGACACCGCCGCCGAAATGCCACCCGAATCGCTGTTTTGTCTCGTCGGCAAGGACCGGTAACAGGCGCTGGTTGTAGTCAAAGGTCACATTGTACCAGCCCGCGCCGATCGCCCCATAAACAAAGGGTACCGGATACAGCAAGCCGGTCACCATTACCGGCCAGCTCCTGACCGTCACCAGATCATTCGCATAACTTTCCTGACGATAGTTGATCGACGCTTCGGCGCCAAGGACCGGCGTAAATTTTAACCGACCGGTCACGCCGCCGATGAACGACCCATTGTCCGCATCCCGCGCTTTATAATAGCCAAGCTGGGGGCCGATACTTATACCGGTGGCACCCGCCTGAGCAGCCATGAACGAGACAAGCCCTGCCAAGAGAAACGTTTTTTTCCACATAACGGCTCCTTTTTTCAAGTGGTACCACTATTCATTACCATGCGCGTTCCCGCCGGACGGTCTTATTTGCGGCCGACAACGAACCAGATAACGATCGAAATGACCGCAATTACCAGCAACGCATGAATACCGCCGCCAAGGGTATACGACGTGATCAACCCTAGCACCCACATAATGATAAGAACCAGACCGGCTACCCAAAGTATATTGGCCATATTTTCCTCCTGCCTTTTTTAGTCTAACCCGGATTCTCCGGAATAAAACCACGATTACCATGATTTTAACTATGGAACAAGACTCGTTACTCATATTCACCGTCTGACAAATAGCCTAACGAGTAACACCACGCCGGTGAAACCCCTCCGCGCTGTTTATTTCGGCGCTTTACCCGGAGTCTATGCCAGCTTCAAATATAACGGAGCGCTGCGACGCCATTGGATCCGGCGTTCATGCCTCTTTTTCAACAATGTCGTGCAACTCTTCCTGTGCTTTCCCAAGTTTTTTCTGCGCTTTTCCCACCACCTCGTCCTTTTTCCCTTTTACTAAAAGCGCGTCATCGCCCGTTATCCCGGCGATTTTCTGCTTGATTTTTCCCGCTGTTTCATTCAAAATTCCCTTGATTCTAAGGTTTTTCATACTGAAACTCCCTTGGTGAAGGATAGGTGCTCCTGCCCGGCATCCTTTTCCGTAAAGTGACGCCGGACCTTGTTTACAATTTGATGGTCCGTCATCTTATCGGCCGATTCAATTGCCACCGCACGGTTGTCGTGATTGTTGCGCTCCAGGCGTTTCTTCAACTCGCCCTTTGCCTCGCCCGGGCCGAAGATCAGGACGGATTGCGCGTCATGAACGGACGACTTCACCTTTTCATAAAAAACGTCGAGGTGTTTGGTAAATCCGCGCTGCTGCCGGTCGTCTGCCTGGACCCGTTGCGATTCAAAGGAGACCGTCGACCGTTTGCCGTTGATACGTCCGAGCTGCTTTTCGACGTTCGACGGTATCTGCTCGGTTTTTTCCCCAACATCCGACAGCGTCACGACGACCGCTTTCCGATGATCGATCCACAATCCTGCTGTTGTTTTCATGCGACGTTTCTCTCTCGTTCTATTTACCCGACACCTTCTCAACGGTCATCTCGTTTTTTACCGCTTTCGCTCCGTTTATGTCTCCGACAAGCTTGCTCACCAGCTCCTTTTCCGCGGCATTCTTCGCCACGCCGGTTACCGTTACTGTTCCGTCTTTTGTTTCCACCTTTGTCTTGACCGCGCTGGTCGAGCGATGAAACAGCAGGGCGAGTTTCACCTGAGAGGTAATGGATGCATCATCGATAAAATCGCCAATCTTTTCAACGGCTGTTTTCCCGGCCTTTTCCACGGCCATGTCATTAGTGACGTTTTTCACCCCTTCGACATCCCTGGCATATTCCGTCGCCAGCTCTTTTTGCGCTTCGCTCGACGCCTTGCCGCGCAAGGTGACAACGCCCTCTTTTACAGCAACTTCCGTGTTCAGACCGCTTACATTCCGATGAAACATCAGCGTGGTTTTCACTTTCATGCCGATCCAGGCATCCGACGTCTCTGCAGGTTGTCCACCCTTTGCTTCAAGTTTGTTATCGATCCGCTTTACGCCGGCAATCCCGGCGACGGTTTCCTCAGCCAACGACCGATGCGACCATTCAGAGACCGTTCCAGTCAAGGTCACGATGCTGTCGTTCGATACTTTTATTTTTATGTCATCACCCTTGAGGTGGGTCTTGAATACATACGAATTTTTCGCAGAGGATTCGATGCGATCGCTTGTTTGGGTTGCAAACAGCGTTCCACAAAAGCCCATGATGACCACCGCGGACATGCCCATAGATATCGAATGATTTCTCTTCATGACGCCGTCTCCTTCTCGATGGATGATTCGTTCAATTCCCGGGAAATCCGGGGATTGTCATTCTAAACCGGCTAAACCGAAGCAGGCATCGGGTTATCGCTTCCCGGAATAAGGCTCCGGTCCGGGACCCTGCCTGCTATCGATAGCACTACCCTTCGTTGTATAAGACCTTACCATGCAATAACCACGCCATTGATTGACCCGGAGTTTGGGACTGCTATGTGGTGTCTGTCTGGAACCCTTATTTTGAAGTTCGTCGATTTTGCGCAAAATTTGGGGCCTGGATACCGGCTTTGGTTCGACAAGCTCACCACAGGCCGCCGGAATGACGTTTTATTCATATTCGTCTATCCCGAACAGGCTCTGAATCGGGTGCAGGGGAAAAATGCCCTCCTTCTCCGCGCCTGTTTCCCGGATGGACCATTCCTGTTTATGAGAATGACTTTCGCAAAACCAGTAACAGCGGCATTTTCAGGCATTTGATACTTTCCGGCACCCTCTTACTTCCCCGGAGGAATCATACGGTGCTTCGCCAGTTCAGCCATAACAAGCCCGGCTATCCCGCGCTGGACATCGACCACGCTACCGGGATCGGGCGTCCGGCTCGTCGCGCTCCAGATCAATTTCCCGTTGCAGTGATTTCATCGCGGCCCTCCTTCCGGGTTTCCCCCGTGCCGCCTTCGCCCTTCGGCCGCCGCCTTTCCTGCGGTTTGCCCGCGTTTTTCAGCGTCGACCCCGGATGATTCATCGATAGCACCACCGGGAATTTCCGCATTTCTTTTCTGCCAATAACCAACGACCTTCCAGACGGTAAAGGCAACGGCGCCGAGGGTTATGGTGCGGTAAAGGCAACTGAAAAAGCATTTGATCGAATTCATGGGGCCCTCATTTTGAATAGGTGCGGACGGTTTTTTATACCTTCAGGTTCCTGATCTGCTCAAATACGCCATACACATGCGCGGTCGCCTTTTCGAGGGCATCCTTCGACTCTCTGATCTTTTCGTCGACACTTTTACCAAGGTTTTCATATCTGCCGGGGTGGTTTCGCTGTTGTGCCGCTTTTACCATAAGCGCCACCGCGACACCGCCGGTCACCCCGGCCCCGACAAGGGTCAGATCTTTCCAGAGGTTTTTCATGGGCACCTTCCTTCCAGGTGATAAACTGCCGTTTGTGTTTCATTCAGCCGGCCCTGGCCATTTCACTCTCCGCTAATGGTGCAAATCGTGCCTGGTTTTGTCCTATCGATGTCGATGCCAGGGTTTCCCGATACAGTTGCTCATAGGCCATGGCCGCATTTATCCAGGAAAAATCCTTCCGCATGCCTCGTTGTTGAACGGCGACAAGGCGCGGTGTATCGGCAAACAGCCTCAACGCCCGCAGCAACCCGTCGCGAAAGCCGGCAGCGTCCGGCGGGAAAGTGATCCCGGTGCCGCTTTCAGGCTCCCTATCGACATCGGTCACCGTGTCACACAGTCCGCCGACGCGACTGACAAGAGGCACCGTACCGTAGTTCTGCGAGTACATCTGATTGAGCCCGCACGGCTCGAACAGCGACGGCATGAGAAAAAAATCACTACCCGCCTCGACGAGGTGGCTCAATGCTTCGTCCTGACGGTTGCAGAAGGCGATTTTTCCCGTCGCGGATGCCGCAAGGGTAGCCAGCGCCTCCTCATAACGGCGCTCTCCTGTTCCAAGCACGATCAACCGCCCCTCGCTCGTAAACAGGTCTTTATTGGCAAGGACCAGGTCGATGCCTTTCTGTCCGGTCAGACGGCAAACCATGCCAAAAACCGGACCATTGTATTCCGTACCTAAAGAAAGTTTTTTCAGCAGTTCCTTGCGACAGAGGTATTTACCGCTCATATCCGCTGCAGAATAGCGGGACGGAAGGTACTCATCGGTAACGGGATTCCACACGGCGGAATCAATGCCATTAAGCAGGCCGATCAGCCTGTCTCCCCGCATGGCAACGACCTTGTCGAGACCGCAGCCGAATTCAGTCGTCCGGATTTCCCTTGCGTAGCGCGGACTTACGGTCGTTACCTGGTCGGCGAAAATCAGACCGCCTTTCAGCATATTTATTTGACCGTAGTATTCGAGATCACTGATGCCGGCCAATTCTTCGGGCAGGCCCGCCCGATCAAACGAACGCATCGGAAAGGTGCCTTGAAAAGCGATGTTATGGATCGTGAATACGGTTTTTTTCGCAAGCGTCACGCCATAACGTAACCGGGCGTATTGCAGCAAAAGCGGGAGCAACGCCGTCTGCCAATCATGGCAATGGACGATGTCGGCACAAATCCTGAGCGAACGCATCGTCTCCACCACCGCCCTGATAAAAAAAATATACCGCTGCTGGTTGTCGTCGAAATCGCGGCCATCATTACCATAGATGCCGTTGCGATCGAAATACGCCCGGTTACAAACAAGAAAAACCGTCAGGTTTTTTTCCGGTGAAAAAGTCCGTATCTCGCCGCCGCTGTTTCCAAGCGCCAAAAGGCCCTCCGCCGCATGGGCGTCCGGGTGCTCAAACACCTCCCGGTATCCGGGCATAAAGACCGAAATGGCGTGGCCCTTTGCGGCTAGCGTGGACACCAGTGCCCCAGCCATATCCGCAAGCCCGCCGGTTTTTGCATAGGGATATAATTCGGCCGTTGCATGGACAATGTTCATCACGTTCCCTTTCGAGGGTTTGCGTACTACCTGACGTTTATAACGCCTTTAAGAAGCGCCGTCGCCTTCTCAAGAGCGACCTTCAGTTTCCTCAACTTATCATCCAGGCTTTTATCCGCGCTATTGTCATTGCCTTTGCGAAAGCGAAGCCTCGACATTTTTGCCAGAAACAAGAAACCCGGGATCGCGGCCATTCCCATGCCGAATATCAGGAGGAATCTTCTTACCTTCTCCATGGTTGTTTCCTTCGTTTAAACAGGGACGGGTCGACCACGGCTGTTCATCGGCCCTGGTTCAACCCCATCCCGTGAATTCATCCACCTTCGTTACCACCCGGCCCCTTACTCCACCTGACTGTACTCCTGCAGCGCATCCCTGTTCGTCACGCGCAACTCGACGCGACGGTTTGAGAGCCGCCCCTCTTTCGTGTCGTTGTCAGCCTTGGGCATGTTCATTCCATATCCGCGCGCGCTTAAATTTAATCCGGGCGCGACTCCGGTCAGATAGCTGCGTACCGCATCAGCCCGACCCTGGCTGAGACCGACATTGTATTCCATTCCGCCCACATTATCGGTATGTCCCGCCACCTCGATCTCCAGTTTCGGATATTTGAGCAGCATTTTGCCGATAATATTCAGGTACGGTTTTGAATTGATGGAGATGATAGTCTCTCCGCTCTTGAAATACACGGCGTCAAGGAGCAGCTCGCCGGTCGACAGCAACTGTTTTTCGGCGTCGCTCCGCTTCCCCTTTTCATACGCAAGATTACTGGCGGACTGGAGCAGTGCCAGCGAATCGGCGGTCGCCTTTTTGGCAAGAATACCCGCTTCCATCTTCATCGAATCCATTTTTATCTGCCCGGACGCCTTCTGAGCGGCAAGTGTTGCGGAATCGTCGGCCGATTTCATGGTGAGCGACCGGACCTCTCTGGCTGACTGGGCGGCCTTGAATTCCAGCGCCGCTTTGTCGGCCGCCGCTTTTTCCTTTTTCGCGAACTCCGCGTTTCTCCTGGTTGCCAGCATATCAAAGGAGAAAGCCAGCGCGCCGAAGACACGGTACGGTTCGAGCGCGCGGGGAGTAGCACCGGGCCGGTCCGCTGAAAGGGAAACGTCGATTCCGGCCATGGCGTTCATCTGGTACGGCGTGCGGACATGAAGCGTTGGCGTGAACCATAGCGGATCGGTTTTAAACGCCGGATCGCTCCACCTGGTGCGTGAGTTGATTTCCGCGCCAAGGACCGCGAAGCCCGCATTTGCCTGTATGCCCGCGCCTAAAAGCAGCAGCGCGGGATCGCTGTTATCGACGCCCATGACGCCGCCTTCGTTTGCATGCAGCTTGATACCCCAGTCTTCACTGCCGGCCTGCACCGTTTGCATGAGTTTACCCATAAAGTCATACCCTGTGCGGGTTTCGAAATAGTTGTACCCGTCGGCCCGGTAGGTATTGATCTGGTTGGCCGACGTGCCGCCGATGATCGACGCCTGGCCTCCCATGCGGATGAAGGCATACTGTGGAAAAGGCAGGGAGCCTTGCGCACCGGCGCGGATCGTCCCCAGGCCGGAACTCTTGTTGGTGTTGGTATAATTATTCATGCCGAACCCGGCGATGGACCCGAAAAGATCGACATGTGAATTGACACCGTAAGAAAACGCACCGGTGCCGGTAAAAAGATTGGCGCCGGCGTTCGGCGAGGTAAGGTATCCTACCCGCTGGTTATACCAGGGAGCCAGCACATTGAAGGTGATACGGCCGGCGCCCATGGACTCGGCTGAACCGATGGCGCTCAACCCGCGCAACGCTTCGCCATTAACCACGGGCGAATACACCGGGGTGGTGCCGTCAGCATCCGACTGAGCCCAAAGTGATGCCGGCAACAAAACGATGGAAAGCAACAACAATGCCGCACAGAACCTCGCTGCGGTTGTTTTTGAACGTAACATAAAAACTCCTTTGAAAAAAGAAAGGGATCGCTTAACCGTCAGCTCAGTCGAGGACAGTGCCCCACCTCGCTCACGGGTCGCCCCGAAAACCTCCGCGCCGGTGGCCCGGCAGGGAGGAAGGTTACTTCTATATACCCGATATCACAACTCACTTAACGACCTATGGTATTACCTGCAAACAGAACTTTTTAACCGCAAGGAATTACTCTTTCTATCACGATGGTGGTATCCTCGCCTAACAAGCGTGCTTTAAAGTCACAAAGGTATAAATATGCAAGAAGCGTGCCGGATTTTGAGATCAGCTAATTCAACGCCGAAACGGCATTCTCAAAATGAAAGGCGTCGTTATTGGACCTGTTCGGGTGGTGAATGTCTGGTTGTAAGAATCTGAATCGTATTAACGAGAATTTGCTCGACGCTATTTGCCCATGCGCAATTGGAGCGGCGGTGGTACCGCGGTTGTTGCGCGTGAGCGCATTTCCACCTGGGCTGCACCCAGACAGGCGCCAAATATGAAAATGCATCCGGAAAGGTAAATCCATAACAACAATGCCATGATGCCGCCGAACGTCCCGTAAATAGCGTTTAACGTGGCAAAGTTTTTCAGATAGACTACAAACAGGCTTTCGCATACCTGTAGAAGGACCGTGGCGCACAATGCGGCAACCCAGACTTCGGCAAAGCGCATGGGCCGGTGCGGAGTGAGCCGGTAAAACAGGCTCAGACCGACGAATACCACCAAAAAATAGCTCATACCTGATGCCGGTACCTCCCCGACCGCCCCGGTGTCACCGCTGGCTGTACTCCTTCAGCATATAGGTGTTTATAACGCGTAGCTGGACCCTCCAGTTTGATTGCCTGCCCTCTTTTGTTCCATTGTCCGCCTTTGGCATGCGCATTCCATATCCCCGGGTGCTCAAACCGGCGCTTAAACCGGGCGCGATCTTGATCAAATAGTTGCGTACCGACTCGGCCTGGCCCTTGCTCAGGTCGATATTGTATTCACTGTCACCGAGATTGTCGGTATGGCCTCCTACCTCAAGAAGCAATTTCGGGTATTTGAGCAACATTTTTCCTATACCGTTAAGGTACTGCTTTGAAGCGATTGACAAAGCAGTCTCTCCTGCCTTGAAGTGCACGGCGTCAAGAACCAGTTGTCCGGTTGAAAGCAACTGGTTTTCCGCATCGTTGCGTTTCTCTTTTTCATAAGCTATGTTCCTCGCGACCTGAATGAGGGCAAGCGAGTCGGCGGTAGTAACGCCAGATCCTGCCTGAGTCGATTGCATTGACGGCAGAAGGAAGAAGGCAAATAACAGCGCCGCAGCGCTGAACCTGGACCGGATTGATTTTAAACCTGCCATAGCAACTCCTTTTTTGAAACATGCAAATCAATTCCTCTTTTCTTCAATGACTTCAAGATGGTCCGTGTCAATCCACAGAAGTTTCCCATTCTTGTCGGCGACCAGTAGCTCCGTGATTTCGCCGTTGACCCGTATCGCATAGGCCTGGGAGTGATACTCCTGCTCCGCTTTTACATGCACGCGAATTAAAATCTGGCACATGAGCGGTCTCCCGGTTATCAGCCGCAGTATGGGCAAGCCTTTCCGGCTTCTGAGCATAATCATGGCGCCCTCTTCTTTCCCCTTGTGCTTTTACTGATGATAGTAAACTACGGCGCAAGAACCATGCCGGAAACAACTATCGGGTAATTCAGGATGGAATCGACGTTCCTGGGCAAAGCCGTCACCATTACGGGTGATTGTACCAAAATCTATTTGCTGCTTATAAGAACCTGATTCTCAGTAACGACCGGTATCATCGTATCGACAGGAGATTAGCCGTTCGGGGAATAACCGATAATCCCGAAATTCTCACCTTTTCGGGCAGTATCTCGATTACTACCGATTAACTCGGTCCAACCTTGTCGCGGCACGATCATTGCGTTATAAAAACAATCACGGATTAATCTCTTCCCCCTGGAGAAAAAACCAGACCTATGTGCAGAATTCTTATTGTAGACGACGAGGAGGTGGTCCTCTTTGCCTTTAAAAAAGGCCTGAGCGGACCCTCCATTACCGTGGACACCGCGCCCACCTTCAAAGATGCGTGGCGATTGATCCAGTACAAGTCCTATTGCGCGATCATCACGGACCTGCGGCTTTCGGGCTCCGAACTGCGGGAAGGGCTCGAGGTAATCAGGGAAACGAGACGGATACAGACCGAATGCAAAATAATCGCGATTACCGGTTACGGCGGAGATGACACGCGGGAAAGAGTCTTCAAGCTCGGGGCCGACAAGTATCTCGAAAAACCGGTCTCTCCCGAAAAAATAGGGGAGATGCTCCAGGCAATGGGGGCGCTGCCGTCACAGGGAACGCTGATGTCAAGCAATGGCACCGTATCCCCGTAGCAGGTGTTTACAACTCTAAGCCGGCGGAGCCGGAAAAAAGCACCGCATGCGGATCCCTCCCTTCGGCAGGCTCAGGGTAAACTAAGTTCGGGACAAGTTACGGAAAAACGGATCTTCACAGATCAGAAAAATAAAGATTACTTTTATGGTAACTATTCAGGTAGTAAGTTTACAAAATTGCTGTAAGGGTTGAAACATTTTTCAAGGTATTCCATGATATCAAGATTCTGTTTT
>JAFGOU010000140.1 GCA_016926315.1 Chitinispirillaceae bacterium | reverse complement strand
GTCGACTTTTGCACGCCACCCGGGGTAAAACTGGTCGGTTACCACGAGCCATCCCGGTCCGTCCGCCTCCAGCCTGATGGAGCGATCGCCGTAATGCAACACACGCGCCTTTGAGCCGCGACCCTTTAACGTGCTGCAGGGAGGGACCGATTCAAGAAGCACGGCTGCTGGTGGATCAAACGCGGCGGAGTGCATGGAATCGAGCAGCTCGTCGGGCTTTTCCATGACCCTCGCTTCCGGGACGACGAATGCCCGGGGCAGCGCGCAATCGTTTCGGTATAAAAATGGCGGCCCGAACGGTTCATTGCGCACATTTTCGCCGCGGAGCGGCTCATTGCTCACGATATAGCGTACATTTAACAGATTCAGTATGGACCGGTGCCGCTCGACATCATTTTCTCCGGTCTCCGGCACGCCGAGCGCAAGGTTGACGGTGCCTAGCCGGCCCATGAGATCATGGTAGCGTTTCGACCCGAGCGCGCTGTAAACGCCGACATGAGCGATATCGAACAGCATATTGCTATTGGCATCGGCCCGATTGAAGGAATAAAAACCCTGTTGTAAGTCCTGTCGTGTATTTACATTATATATTCTGAAGTCATTCGGTTCGTTTCGGCGGCAGTAATCCACCAGCGATGGCGAGGTGAGGCTGCTGAGTGACGGCGCACTGGTGTTCCCTGCGATGAACAGAATATGGATAAGAGAGAGTAGTATGAGGGCAGGCGCCCCGAGTCTCCCCCGCGCAGGGTTATGAATGATGAGCGATACTATCGCGCTGCCGGCCAAGGCGAAAACAATCGCGGCAATGATTCCACCTTGAAAGGGAACAAGCGCGTTTGCCACCGCCTCGATCATCCTTTCAGTTTTTTCCTGGTAGTAATCCAGAGCCTGCATGCCGAATTGCTTGGTTAACGCGTTTTCCAGCGCATACGCCCGCATTTCCGTAAGCGCCCGGCATTTCAGAAAACCAAAGAGCAGCCATCCACCTGCGGTGATGAGTATGGTTACGCCCGTAACAAACCCAAGCCTCATCGCCATTGCGCGGACTCGGTCCCGGAAATGCACGGAAGCTGGATTCAACAGGTCGAAACCGGATGCGGCAATAATTGACAAACTAAAAAGCGACAGGTAGATAAAACGATAGGAATAACGGAAACAATCGAATCCCGGGAGCAGGCTGACGCCTTTAAAAAGCGGGGTATATTTACCCATTGACAGGAGGCAACCTGAAAACGCCAAGCCCCAGAAAAACACCATCGTTGCGTTACTGTTTTTCCGGCTAAGCGTTACGAGCGCTGCCGCAAGGCACACCAACCCGATAAACAGATTTGGACCGGCGAGGCTGAATTCAAAAAGATGGTTCCACCCGGGAATAAAAAATCCGGCCAACCCCGTCGGGAACATGGAGCCAAGCGAGGTAAACGCAAAGTCGCCGCCTCCCGCTCTGATGGAAAACGCGCTCATCTCCACCGTGGGGACAATCTGCACCGCACCAATGCCCATGCCGGCGCACCCCGCCACCACCCATCCGATCATCGAGCTTCGGCACAACCGCCAGTTTTTCCCGTGGTGTACGACGGTAGTATAAATGTTGTAAAGTGAAGCGCCCATTATGCCATAGACGGTGGTTTGGGGAAATCCACCCAGCCACGCCATTCCCATGGATAGTCCTGCAAGCGCAACCATATGCCATTCAACCTTCATCGCGATGCGATTCGCCAGCAGAAACCAGAGCGGCCACCACGTCAGCCCGTTCAAGGCCGGAGAACCGAGACTTGCCGCCACCGGACCGCAGAGGGTCCAGATCCAGCCTGCCAGCACAGCGCTCCAGCGCGTAATTCCAAGGGTCCGGACAAACGCGTACATGAAAAATGCTGAAGCAAGGGTTTGCAGTACGATCACTGCATTGTTGGCCACCGGACCGGGCAACGTGAGAAAGGCGAGCAGGTTGAGCGGATAGAGGAGCGCGCCCTGTCCATCGGCGAGGAGGGGAAACCCGCATTGAACAAGATTCGTCCACAGAGGAACGATTCCCTGGCGCCACTGTTCCATACCGGTCAGGGTCAGGGGATAGAAATAAAAAACTCCATCACAACCCGGGAAGACCATTATCTTTCCCGGAAACAAAAGTTCCCTTAAAAAAAACAGCACCGGGATAAAAAGGCCGGCAAGGGCGGTCGCTTCAGTCCTGAACCGGGCAGTACGCAAAACTATTCCTTGTATTCCTGATGAACGATCACTTACAATATCCTGCGTATGTGTGGAGGATACCTGGAGGTACAATGGTCGCGGTCAGACCGGAATCCGCCATCACGACCATCGGCGTAACGGCGGATTCCGGGCATGACGGGAACAATCGGATGACAAACCCCTGGCACCGGGTCAGTGAATCGACTCCTCTGCCAGGGTTACTTTCATTATTACGACACTCCTGGTCATGGTTCCACCGTTACCCAGATCGATCACATCCAATTTCGTGATAAATTTCCGCAGCTGTTTTCCCGAGCAATCGAACAGGACGATCTCCTTCTGCTTTCCGCGGTAGTCACGAGGCAACAGTATCCTGTTATTGACTACGTTGACCATCATACTTGGTGCCTGCCGCGAAACGGCCGCGTTTCCGTTGACTTCGATACTCACCGGCGTGCACGACACCTGCGCTCCGGTGTAGACAAGCTGACAATCCGGATTCGCGGTCTTTTGCGGGCCTACTCCCTGGTTGTTCGTTACATACACGATGTTGAACACCTTTTTCGCGTCCATGCCGGTAAAGCTGCCGCTGCGGGCGCCGATGATGACGTTGCGTGGATTGTCGGTATAGGTGATCGGAATCGTGGCATGGCTTCCGCTCTCGTACCGGTAGCCGTCACCCTCGTCCTCGTAGAGCGTGAAGCTTCCGTTTGCGCCGGGATACACACGCAGCTCGATGGTGTCCGCGCGCTCGGTCGCATACTGGATATCCGGTCCCATGGGCAGGATCGACCCTGCCCTGATATGCAGCGGGATTTTATCGAGCGGCGCGTTCGCCGTGATGGTGCGGCCCGCGGCCCCGGCGTTCACCGCGCCGGTCCAGAAATCGTACCAGTTTCCAGCGGGCAGGTACATGGAGCGCGAGGTCGCCCCCGCGCTGGTAATCGGGCTCACGAGCATGGCCGGGCCGAACATGAACTGGTTGCCGATGTTCTTGACATTGGGATCGGTCCTGAAATCCATGATAAGGTGGCGCATCATGGTGTAATCCTCGCTTGTCACCTTCCACCCCAGCGTATATATATACGGCATGAGACGGTAATGCAGCTTGTCGATCATGAGCAGGTTCGCCTTTGTCGTCGCGTCCCAGTTGCTC
>JAFGOU010000139.1 GCA_016926315.1 Chitinispirillaceae bacterium | reverse complement strand
TAGTCAAGAAATCGAATTTCCCGGCCGTATACCGATACCTGAATGCTTGGCGGCCGGAGGTCTTCAAGAAATGCCGCAGCATACGGTCCGGCTCCAGCCCCGATCATTGAAAGGGAAACCGCTGTTCCATCGCGGTGTCCGCCCGCGTAACCCCAGACATCAAGCAGCGAATCAAGGCGCATGACGGCGATCTTTCCCGTTGCGCTCTCTGTCCCGACGCCGGCGAAAGCCGGGGGAAGGCTGTCCGGTTTGAAGAGCCAGACCAGGGAGTCTCCCGGACCAGTCGACGGCCTGGAGCCGATGTGCATCTGAACAATCGAGTCGCCGGAAAGGGCCAGCCATTTTGATCCGGTGACCAGCGGCTGTGCGGCGATGATCGGTTCGGAAAAAAGAAATATTTTTTTGTTCTCGGAAAAGGAGCAGGCCGGTATCAGCGCCAGACCGCGGCCCATGGAAAAAAGGGTGTCGGCGGGTGTGGCAAGCGATGTCGAAACGACCCGCAGTACTCCGCCGGCGCTATTGTCGGAAAAAGAGATTTCTTCGAACGTCCGCCGGTTATTGATAACGGCAAGGTACGGAATGGACCCCTGGGTGTCGGGTAGGCTGAAGGAGGTGCGCCACGTTTTTCCCGGCTCCAGGGTATTGGTATATTCGGTGCTGCCGATGGTATCACTGCCGGATTCCGTGCCCCAGAAAAACGTCACGTCGAACGGCGACGCCGCTGTATTCCCCTTGTTGATCACCTCGAAGGGGATGGATAGTGAATCGCGGCGCCATACTACCTGAAATGTCTTCCCGGTAAAGGCAAGGTCGGGGCGTCCGCTAATCGGGAACGCCGTTCGTTCGCTCTCCCTGGACAGGTCGCCTGCCAGAACCCTGAAATAGACAAGGAGCGACTGGTCGACGGCATCATTATACTCGATCACGATGCTTCGCGGTGTTGTCCATCGTCCGAGAGAGTCGCGAGACATCTGCACTCCCCTGAAACTGACCGCATCGGCGTGCGGGGAAGCTACCGCATACAGGCAGTAGGCTGTTGCGGATGATGTTCCTGCGGGTTCTGCAAGAAAACATGAGACCGCAACGGTATCGCCGAAGGAAAAACGGGAAGGATCGGTACGCAGGTCACGAACCGTAACGGTATCCTTTGAAAAAAACGCCCACCCTTTGACTTCCACCGAGTCATTCCACGCATAGACCCGTACCAGGCCGCTGGAGGTCTTCACGCTGTCTTTAACGGGAAGGGTACGGGTAAGGAGGCCGTCCTTCTCCAGCGCGGTGGTAGAGCGGTTCCAGATGGCTGCGGCGTCGCCAAGAGTGACAAGCGCCGATCCGCTACTAACCGGAGCGCACCGGGCATGCAGGATCAGTGAATCGCCTTTCGAGATGGCATTTTTAGAAAGCGTGCATTGCAGGGTATCGGGAGTGAGTCGCCAGGGCAGCGCCGGATCGCCCAGGAGATTATACTGTTGCACAAGCGGAAGCTGGTTGAAACCGTACCGGACCAGCATGGCGGTTTCGCTCGCGCGGATGAGTTCGCCGACGGTGGCATACTCTCCCGAAAGCGCCAGATCCAAAAGCAGGCGGTTTAAAAGGAGGTTCCCTTTTTTACTGGTGTAGGCGGAGGCGCCGTAAAAACAGATTGCCCCGTTTCTACCGGCGCGTACGAATTCTTCGCCGAGCGAGCGGTAGAACACGCTTTCGAAAAAACCGGTGAGGCAGGTAAAACTGAAAATGACCGGGAGCCGTCCGCCGGCGCTCCACTGGTCGTTATGAAGCTTGTCAAGATCGCCCCAGCCGAAAAAGCGGCTGTCGGACCAGATGTTGCCGCCGCCGTGCCCGTTGAAATTAAGCGCAAAGACACCCTGGTTTATGAAATTCGCCATGAATACCGATGCGGTGCGTTCGTCTTTGTAGTGTGCCGAGGCGGGATCCGCATCCATGCGCATGATATTCATACGGGGGCTGACGGACTCGCGCGCCAGCTCATCGGTAAAGTGCGTGAATTCCGCTTCGTAACCGCTGGCCAGAAGCAGGTTGTCGCGCCAGGGACCGCGTTCGGGAGTCACGATGTAGCTGACGGTTTTATCGACCATGGTTTTCAGGTGCGTTTCGTTTTCGGCCGGGAAGCGGCCAACGCAGAAGTCGGGAAACTGGTCGTCACCGCTGACAAGGGAGAAATAGTCGTCGTTGGAAGCGGCGCCCCAACCCGGTACCGGAGACAACGAGGTTGGAACGATGGTGCGTATCTGGTTTTTTTTGTCGAGATCATGGGTAGCGTCACCGGCAAACAGCAGGAAACGGGGGAGGCGGGACGGTGACCAGGCATATAACGCGGCCATGAAGCTGCGTATGCTTTCAGGATCGCGTATGCCGTATGAAAAACTGTTGTAGAGGTCATTGATGTCAAAAAAGGCGGTGCTGAGTCCTCGCTGTTCGTGGACAGCCCGCAGCGGCGCGGTGATGGCACGGGCCCATGAGGGCCCGATCACTACATAGTCGGTCCCGCTTTGTGACTGCCACTCGTTATAAAGCGTATCGAGCACCATGAAAACAGGGGACAAACGCTTCTGTACGGTCTGGGCAAGGTAGGCAGTCGGCGTTGCAATACTGTCCTGGAAAACAAGGGAATACAGGTTACGATCGTTGCCCGAGCCCTTGCGCACCTTGAAGTTGCTGAAAAAACGGTGTTTGCGGATGTCCCACAGTTCAAGGGCGGGTGAGGAGAACCCTTCGAAAACGAACTGGGTAACCTTGCCGACCGCGTTGCTGCCGCTTTTAATGATCAAGCGGTCGCCATTGGCCCGGAACGATTGCGGGTAGGCGAATGCTACCCAGTTGAGTGCGATCCGGTCCTGGTAGGAGCGTCGTTTGACGAGGAAACTCAGGGTATTTTCCCCGGCCTTAAGCAGCGCCGTGGGAAAGGTGTCGCTTTCGAAGACAAAGGGTTTCTGTCCGTCCCACACCGCAGAATAGCGGCTGCCGGCCGGGTTATTGTTGATGAGAATGCTTACCTGATGGTCGCTTGGATCGTTCACTTCGCTGGTCAGGCCCATAAACGCTATCCGTAATCTGGCAGTTCCCGTGACCGCCGGAGACTGAAGGGTGACGGAAAACGATGTCAATTCGTCGGTACCGATGATTCCCCAGTACCAGTTGTCGATGATGTTTTCCATCGACGAGGATTCGGTCATTTCTCCGGGATTGTCGATTCCTCCGAGCCAGCGGATATCGTTGTCCTGTTCAAGGTGCACGGTATCGTATACCACCTTCGCGCGCAGCTCCACCGAGTCGGAGGTAAAGATGGTCTCATCGATCCTCAACTCGCCCGATACCATGGCCATGCGAACGCCGACCGCGGTATCGCTCCAGGTAAGCCAGTAGACGTTGGTGTTCGAATAGTGGGAATAGTGCGACGTTTGGCCGCGAAGGTACTCGCCGTAGAAGAAAAGGCGGTCTCCAGGCCGAAGTGAAGATGCGGGGGAGGCGGTGGAATGAACCGGTACCTCAACTCCTTTTACGTAAAGCCGATACCTCCGGGCGGGTATGGTGGAGACCGGTACGCGGGCGGAGACAAGCGCTTCATAAGGGAGCTCGTAAATACCATCGGCAAGGACGCCGAGTTTCAACCCGGAGGCATAGGGAAGAACCGGGGGCACCGGTACGGCGAGGAGCGGAGTCCAAGCAGTGATAACGAGAACCGCGCAAGCGATGAGATTATAGTGTGACATTGAACGAATCAACTTTCAGCGATTGACGTTCGATTCCCATGGCATAAAGATATATGGCGCAGTACCATCTTCCCGGCGGAACCGGAGAGAGGGAATCAGGGAGCTTTGCCGAAAACAGTACCGGATAGTCCCACGATCCGAACTCCTCCTGTTGCGGGCTTGAAAATGATACGGTACCGTCGCCATTCCACAGTTTGAGAAACGTCGCGACCGATCCTTGAATGAACTGCGTCCGCCAGCGGAAAACCGATCTGCCGGTGTCGATCGTATCGATAGTTGGTTGACGGGCAAGATAGAGCGAGCACGCGGTTGAGGTGTCGCCGGAACGTCCGAGGGAATCAATGGCAAAGATACGGTACTGTACAAGAAGATAAGAATCTTCGGGGAATCCGATCGACTGTAGGTCGTCGAAAAAGGTGGATAGGGAATCGGGGATCAGGCGTGAATTGGCAAATATATCAAACACCGAATCGTTGTCGGTTTTCCGGATAAGCGTGTAGTACATGATACCGATTGAATCATTCGAAGGCGGGGACCATTGCAGGCGGATTGCTTCCCTCCATGATTCGAACAGGCGTGCTTCGGAGATGCTGACTTCGACAATAACCGGAGCGTCCGGCCGTGCCGAGGTGACCGGGCCGTAGGTATGGCACCTGCATACGACAAAAGGACCGACAACGGTTATGATAATAAACAAGGCTTTCAGTGGGCGCACTTCATTTCCCTGAGAAAGGACTCGAGAATAAGGCACGCGGCCAACCGGTCGATAGCCGCTTTGTTCCGCCGCTCTTTTTTCCTGCGAAACAGCATGAGATCCGCCGCCTGTTTAGAGGTATTGCTCTCATCGATAAAGTATACGGGAATGGCGCTGTTTGTTTCAAGGTCTGCGGCGAATTTTCGTATCTCGACGGCCATCCGGGTGTCACGGTCGTTCGCGTCGAGCGGGAGTCCGAAAACGACGCCGGCCGGTTGCTGATCGTTAAGGAGAGCCAGAAGTTTCTCAAAGGCGTCGGCAGTCGTGCGTACGGTAATGGTGGCGAGGCCCCGTACCATCGAGCCGGTTTCATCGCAGACTGCGCAACCGATACGGCGCCTGCCGTAATCAATCCCGATGAGCTTCATCTTCTGCTTTGGTCCATTCCATAAGGACTTCGAGCGTCGAGAGGTTGAGATCACTGACCTTTGGTTGTTTGTCGAGAAGAAACCTGAAGTGCCCCTGTTTCAACCCAAGGAGGGAATTGATCGCATCCCGTCCCTGAAGATTGTCAGCCGCTGCTGCGTGAATGATGCGGCCCTGATTGAAGTAAATCATTCCGAGCGGCGTGCTCGTTTCAATCAGCAGACACCCGGTTTTTTTGCCGATCTCGATGAACTGGAGGATTTCCGGAAGGTTCCCTTCGGCGATGTCACCTTCAAGCGCCGATCCCGCGGTGCTTTTCGGGCTCGTCTTGGAAAGGATGGTGGGGGTGATCAGCTTGGAGATATCGTGATCGGTGAATGAGGACCCCAGGTGATAGGCGCGAAGCAGTACCGGAATGAGCGGTGCTGCAGAAAGGTCCGGGACGTTGAAAAAAATAGAGAGCGGCAAGTGCTGTGTGTCGTGGCTGGCGAACAGTACTTCAACCGTGCCGGGAATATCGTCGGAGATGTTCCAATCGATAAACACGATGTCGACGGCGGTCCTGGCAACGAAGCGCTGGGCTGCCTGAAGATCGTGGGCCGTTTTAACCGAAAAGCCGATGGCGGTCAGGTATTTCTCGAGCGGGAGCGTCTTATTGGAAATGATGCACTGGATGACGGGAGGAGAACGGGAGATGATGAGCGCATGAAAGGCATTCGCGTTTGGCGAAGGAATGCGGGACTTTCTTCGCAGGAGATAAATGGCAAGCAGGATGATGACGACCAGGATGATAATTGCCGCAATGATGATAATCAACAACAGCTCATCGAATTTCTTTTCGCTTGGCTTATCGGTAATGGTTCCTCCGGCGCGAAGGACCCAGCCTGCGGTATCGCGAACCACGATTTTACACCAGACATCGGTCGTTTCTCTGACAACGAAAAATTCGCCTTTTTTGGCCTGGACAAGAACCGATGCATTGGTTTCCGGCCAGTAGAATACCGGAGCGTCAGTGGCCGAGATCTGAAAAAAGCCCAGTTCATGGCCTGTTTCATCGCTCGGTACCTGTGGTAAACGGGAAAACTGGGAGAACCACGTTTGCGTGGGAGTAGGCTTGGTCTCTTTTTTCTGTTGCCTTGGTAAATGCGCGGATCGGATCGGTTTCGCCGGCGGCGCGGAAGAACGCTGTGCCGCGGTTTCGATTGCGGAAGAAACGGCCGTTGTTTCGGGTGGAACCAAAGTTGTTGCTGAAGCGGAATCGGCACCAGGAGCCGTTCGTGCGGCCGTCGTTGAAGCTGGTTGATCGGGCGAGCTTCGTACCGATCGAGAGGCGGTGGCAGGATCCTGCGCCGGTGCCGTACCGGGTTTTACTGACGGTTTGGCGGCATCGACTGCTGCCGGGGCGGGTGTATTGGAACTTTCCAACACCGTAACGGCGTCTTTGCTGATCCAGACGATGGAGTTATACAGCTTGATACGGTACCATGGGCCGCTTTCGCCGTCGACGACGAATCGCTGTCCCTGGCGCGCAAAACCCCTTGTATCGGAAGACGCTGAGGGGAGAAAGCGGAGTTTCGTGATTTGTACCGAAACTTCCACGAGTTTTTCACACGGCGCGGAATGAAAAAAAAATAGGATAGCGAGAAGCGGGAGGAAACCCGTGCCCTTAAATTTCATAGAGGAATGCAGACCGGAAATGCGTTTTATTCTTCGGCCGATTTTTGTTTTTGGATATAGTATATCACCCCGTAGATCGTCCCGCCCAGCACCGCGATAATTAAAAGAATCGACAAAACAGGCATAAGGATGCTGGGCTTGTCGGTGACGAATCCGGCCTTTCGTTCGACCCATCCGGTCTTGGTCCCTATTTTGACATTGTACCATGAAGGTCCGGCGTAGATCAGCTCGATCCGATCGCCTTTTTTGGCCATTTTGATGACCGTTGATTTCGGGTCAAGATATTCGTAGATGTTTACAAAAGGTTCGGATATCTGGACGTATTGCGACGCCTCCGGAGCGTTGAAAGGGGAAAAACAGAACACCATAAACATCGCTGCCATGCTTGATACGGTAATCCAACGCATGAAAGTTCCCTCCTTCTTAAAAGTATGAGAAATAGTTATCGATTAATCGATAAAAAAGTGTTTCACCGGAACGATCGTTAAACCGCAGCTCCACGGTGAGATACCATATTATATCTGCCGGCACTATTCGTGAGTTGCGCAATCTGACCGCGTCTTTTTCGGTCATGATAAACACTTTTGAATATAGTTCACGGCTTTTGGGAAAGTCATTTTTTATATAATGATGATGATCGGGGAAAATAAGCTCGGCCGAAGGGGTGACCCCGGATGCGCGTACCATCGATAGAAACCGCTCGGGACGGGCGATTCCGCATACCAGCAGGGGGTGCGTATGGGGGGGCTTGATTGCTTTTTCTCCTGTTGCGGCATTCACCCAGGAGCCCGGTTCCTGGAACAGGATGAACACCGGCAATTGCGGAAAAAGGGAGAGGAGCGAATTCCTGGTTTGTTCCAAAGACGAAAGCTGATCCTTCGAACCGATGAGCAACGCAACGGATGCGCGCGAAAGTG
>JAFGOU010000138.1 GCA_016926315.1 Chitinispirillaceae bacterium | reverse complement strand
CCTTATCGAACTCAGGAAAATCGAGGCGAACCTGAAAGCGATAGAAAAGTGGAACGGCATCCTGCCCCAGGTCACGGGCAACGGGGCGGTTCCCTTTATAGGAGTGAACAAGGATTGAGCCGGGCGGGACCGGGAGATCGGTCCCTCTCCTGCGGCAGACTTCCCCCCGGCCGCAGTCGTTGATCTGACCGCCTCGTTGGCCCATCATGCCGGAAATCATCAACCGTTATACGGCGTTGCCGGTGCTTTTTTTCAATAGGCCTCAGGTTTGACCACGGAGCGCGCTTATTGCGGTTTTCTGCTCCGGGCCAGATAGTTCTTGTAATCCGCATGCCATGGTGACGGGATATTTTTAAGGACGTTTTCCTCAGTCCGGTTGTACGCGCGTTCGTACGTGCGTTGCATTTCTCCGTCGCCGACAAGGATGCCGTTCGCGAAAAATGTGCGGTTGTCCTTCGTGAGCGACGGAGCCTCTTCTCTTGATCCAAGGACCAGGTTCCACACTTTTCCGTCGTATTTTACCCGTTCGACGGAAACCAGTTTCGCGTTCCCCTTTCTGGTAATGACCGACATGCCCGATCCTAGCTGGTGGGCGAGCATAACGCCCTTGTCGGTAGGCACCGGGTGCGTTTCGGAGAGCATGAGCACGTTCCCCTGGACGTCCTTGATTTTCACCATCGGGTTCTCTTCCGTGCCTATGACGGTTTTTGACACCGAAAGCAAGGTGCCGGTGTTGTTCGAAAGCACTTTTTCAAGTATCTCGATCTTTTCGACAGGCTTTTTTTTGCCGGCCGTTGTTTCAACCATGGTCCCTGCCGCCACGCAGCCCCAGTACAGAACCATCGAGTCGATGACCGTGACGTTCGAGCCCTGTTCGGTATTGGGGGCATTGGTGATGACCGTGGTTACGGGTGTTCCACCCAGAGTGACGGTGATCTTCATGGTATAGGTCACGCGTTCTCCCACTCTGGTGCACGGCGGCCCGAAATTCACCGGATTAAGGTTCCACGAGAGCACGTTTCCTGCGATGAAGGTGTTCGAGTCCTTGAAGAAATTCATGCTGCCGACAAGAGTGCAGCCACCGCCGGCGCCGTCATCGGTACGGACCAGGGAAACGGACGCAGATGCGTTCGATGGATTGCCGTTCGCGTCGAACGTAATGGAATCGATCTCGCTGCCGTAGCGGATGGACCCTTTTATGGGGAAAAGAACCTGAAATCCCTGGGCGGATCCGGCGTAATCAGCGCTGTTATAATCGCAGTCGTAAGGATTGCCGCGTCCCAGGCAGATGACAATGCGGTCCGAGTACCCGTTGATGTTATTCGGGTGATCGTGATAGATGGTCTGGGGTCTGTTCGCCGTAGAGGAGATGTAGCCGTACAATTGAAAGGTGCTGTCGGGTGTGGCGCAGGCAAAGAGCGCGACGGCCGTGCACCGGTCAATCAGGCCTGCGGCAGCGCCTTCCGCTTTTAGCGACGTTTCATACCCGAGGCCGTATTCCTGTGTTGATGCGGTGGCACCGATCTGGTTCAGCGATTTGTCAAAGAGCGACAGTGTGATTATTGACACGACGCTCCCGCGCGGCGTTGAAGAGAGTGCGGTTGAGTAGCAGGCCGCGGCATCGTTTCGGAAACCAAGGGAGGTAATGGTGTGGTGCGACGTTGCCATGCCTTTCCCTACCCGCACGGATTTCTGCGGGATCGCGAGCGTGTTCCTCGTCTTCTTTTTCTGGTTTTCCCGTAGCTTCTTGATATAAGCGAAAAGACACGGGTTCCGCTGCCTGTTTATTCCGATTTTTTCAAGCTGATGCATGCAGAAGAGGTAGTACTGTTCATTGGAAAGATCGACGACGAAAGTCTCTTCCAGCCGGTGGCCTTGGATAAACGATTTGAGCGCTGTCTTGATACTGTCAGGCAGGGAATGTCCGTCCTGACTCAACGCCTTGGCCAGACTCTTGTTTGCCAGGGCCGAGGTATCTAAAACTTTCTTGTTTTGGGGAATTCCAGGTATTGCCGCAGTCAAAGAACCTGCGGACAATGCGGCGGTAACAATCAGACCGACAAACAGCAGCGTACGATGGGCCATACAGTCTCCTTATTGGATGTGTGAGTAAACGGTTGGCCAAAATACTCTCCATCGAGCATGAGTGTCAATTGGTTATAGCGATACGGTTTCCAAGGCACTTTTTTAGGCTTTGATTTCTGTCCCCTTCGGGTATGACGCCCCGGAGGTTCCGTGAAGGGGCGGGTTCCCTTCAGTCAACGATATCCCGGCCTCCGCGCAATAAATACTGACTTCTGTCCGTTTTAAGGTTATATTTATAGCGTCGTCATCAAGGTCATCGGCCTGCCATGAAAAGACCACTCATCCCGCTCGTTGTTTTGTCCGCCGCCGCGCTGCTGCCGCTGGGCGCCGGGGCGCAGATCAGCGTGCCGGGCGACTACCCCACCATCATTCAGGCGCTGCAGTTCGGGACGGACATCGTCGTCACGGCGAACATCACGGAAAACATCGTCATCAGCAGCATGAGCGGGGTCACCATCACCGGCTCGACCTATCTCATCAGGATCACCGGGCAGGCGACGATAACGAACAGCACTGTTGTTTTTCGGAACATCAGGTTCGTCGGGACAACCGGGGCCGACGGCATAAGCTGCTGGAGCATCTACCCTGATCCCGAATGCGCTCCCGGCGCATCGGGAGACGGGGGCGACGCCCTTGTCGCGACGGGTTCAACCATCAGCCTGATAAGAAGCATCGTCCAGGGCGGCTCGCCCGGGATTCCCGGGACCTGCTGGTATCAGTGCCAGTACTGCTCCTCGTACCAGGAGTGGGGCCAGGGCGCCTGGGGTTCCGCGGGAGAGGGCATCACCGCTTCCCTGGGCACGCTCATCGACACGCAGTATGTCACGATCTCGAGCGCGGTCCTCGACGGCACGAGCAGCATCGTCTCCGGCCACACGGTGCCGACTACGCCGGCGCTCGTTTCGCCGGCGAACGGCGCGATCGACCAGCCCCTCTCCCTTGTGCTGGTATGGAACAGCGCCGCGTCGTTCATCGACCGTTACCTGGTCGAAGCGGCATCCAATGCGGCCATGACGAACATGGTGCTGAGGGACTCTTCGGCCTCGGATACGGCGCGGCTCCTGAGCTTGCTCGCACACGAAACGACCTATTACTGGCGGGTAAAGGCGCACAATTTTGCGGGATGGGGAAATTACAGCACGGTGAGCAGTTTTGTGACCATCGCGGCAGAGGACAACGACGACACTGACGGTCCCCAGGATTGCGGCTGCGGCGCCGGCACCGGCGCCGCGCTGCTGCCGCCCCTGTGGTTCAAATGGCGGGCGGTCCGGAAAAGAAAAAAAACACGCAAGAACGATGGTATGTTGACTCTCCGGCGGCAAGAACCCCTGCGGCCGGGAGGAGCGTGACGATGCGGCGGTTGAAACGAAAAACAATCATGAAAAAATTCATGCTGTCCTGCGCCGTGATAGCGGCCTTTTCCTGCGCTTCTCCCGAGAGATTCGTAACCTATTCGTCCCGGGAACAGCAAAAAGAATCAATACTGCAGTATCAGAACACCCCGGACACAAACGACAAAAGCGGGGTCCGGTTCAGGGGCGGTGACGGGTCGTCGATGGAGAACGCGATAATCATTGACGGGGCGAAAAACGAGATCGAAGCGGTTGCGGCCGAAATCGGCCATATAAGCGGAAAGCACGGAGAAAAGGACCGGTCCTGGAAAATGATCATGCAGAGTAATTTAAAAAAGAACGACAGGATTTACGTCGAATATCAGATAGAGGACTTTAAAACGGGCGTCAAGACAGCATACTTTTTTGACAACACGTCACTGTATTCCGCTTTTCTGGAGGATACCGGCGCGCCGGCGACGCCGGCGCCGAAGCCGGTGCAGAAAGACACCCTGCCGGCATATCAGCCGGCGCCGGCCGCGGAAGTAACGGAGATCAGCGGGGTCCGGTTCAGGGGCGGGGACGGGTCGTCAATGGAGAACGCGATAATTATTTACGGAGCGAAAAACGGAAAAGAGGCCGCTCGGGCTGAAATGGATTACATAAGCACGAGGCATGGAGTAAAAGACCGGTTCTGGAAAATCATGGTGCAGAGTAATTTCCGGAAAAACCTCAGACATTACAACGACATTAACATAAAAGAGTTAAACAGCGGCGAACGGTTCGGCTACTGTTTTGATGTCACGGAAGTTCCGGGTTATTGACATCGGTAAGGCGCGCGGCCTTCCGGTCGGGCAGCCGGCGTCAATAAAAAACGTCCCGCAGCAATGCGGGACGTTCTGTTATGTGCGGATATTTTCGCGCTTTTCAGCGGCTTTGTCCGGCTACCACCGGTCCCTGCCGCCGCCATAGCCACCCCTGCCGCCGCCGCCGCCGCCGAAACCGCCCCTGCCGCCGCGTTCGGTCTTCGGGCGCGCTTCATTGACATTGAGCGCACGACCCTGGACTTCCTTGCCGTTCAGCCCTGCGATAGCGGCCGCGGCTTCCTCGTCCGTGCTCATCTCCACAAACCCGAAACCCTTGGCACGCCCCGTGTCGCGGTCCATGATGACCTGCGCCGACACCACGGTGCCGAACGGCGCGAACATCGCCGAAAGTGTGCTGTCGTCGATGTCGTAACTCAGATTGCCTGCATACACCTTCTTGCCCATTCCTGCTCCTTAATAAGATGTTTGAAAAACCCTGCTCCGCCGCAAAGGTTTTGCGGCCGGCGGTCTCTCCTGGCAATAAAATTAACTTATGTCAGCCGACATTCCAACAAATGGTTTTTGCGGGCCCCGGGGCTTGCCGTCCCATGACCGAAAGGGGCGCGCCTGCCGGTCACAGGTTTTTGACCTCGTTGACCAGTTTCTGGAGGGTGGCTTTGGCGTCGCCGAAGAGCATCCGCGTCTTGTCATTAAAGAACAGGAGGTTTTCGATGGCCGCATAACCCCTGCCCATGCCCCGTTTCATCACGATGATGTTTTTAGCGTCGCGGGCCTTTACTACCGGCATGCCGTAGATGGGGCTTGACGGATCGTCTTCGGCGGCGGGGTTGACGACGTCGTTGGCCCCGATCACGACCAGGACGTCCGTGTCCGGGAGGTCGGGGTTGATTGCGTCGCTTTCGACCAGCTGTTCATAGGGGACATCGGCCTCGGCCAGCAGGACGTTCATGTGCCCCGGCATGCGTCCGGCAACCGGATGGATCGCATATCTCACCTCCACGCCTTTTTCCTCCAGCAGCCGGTCGAGTTCATGACACAGGTGCTGGGCCTGCGCGACGGCGAGCCCGTACCCCGGGACGATGACCACCTTTTTTGAATAACCGAGCAGCACGGCCGCGTCGGAAAGGGAAATCTCTTTGATGGAACCTCCGGCCGCCGCCGCTGATGCGCCCCCTCCGCCGAAAACGCCGACGATCACCTTAAGCAGCGATCGGTTCATCGCCCTGCACATGAGCACGGTAAGGATGGTGCCCGCGGAACCGACCAGGATCCCTCCGGTAAGCATTGCCTGGTTGTCATACAGGAACCCGCCCATGGCAGCGGCGACCCCGGTGAAGGAATTGAGGAGCGATATGACGACCGGCATATCGGCGCCGCCGATCGGCATGACAAACAGAACCCCGTACACCGCGGCGGCGGCAAACATGATATACACAAGCGGCGTCAGTTCCGCGCTTGCCCGGACCGTGCGGGTCATTATATACACGATGAAACCGATGAGAACCGCCAGAACGGCGAGGTTGACGTATTTCATGGCTTTTACCCTGAGATCGCCGATCCATCCGTCAAGCTTGCCGAACGCGATCATGCTTCCGGCCCACGATATGGTCCCGATCGCAAGCCCCAGGAGGATCGCCAGAACATTGCCGTTGGCCATGCCGTGCTCCGCGATGAGCTCCGGGCTCACGCGCGGGAACTCCATCAGGGATATCAGGGCCGCTGCCGCGCCCCCCATGCCGTTGAAAAAGGAGACCAGCTGGGGCATCGCGGTCATTCTGACTTTTCTGGCGATGACGAGCCCTATGGCCGTGCCTGTCGCGATAGCTCCCAGTATCAGGGGAATATTTCCTATCGGCGCCCCGTCTTTTTCATGAAAGAGGATCGTCGCTATGATCGCAAAGCCCATGCCGGAGGCCGCCAGGAGATTACCCCTTCGGGCGGTGAGCGGATGGCTCAGCATCTTCAATCCGATGATAAAAAGCACCGACGCCGCGACATAGGTCAGTTCGAGGACCGAAATACCACCGTGGAATTGACCGGCGGCGTTCATCATGAGGCTCTTGGTTTCATTGACGGTTGACTACTTCTTTTTTTTGAACATTTCAAGCATCCGGTCGGTGACCACGAAGCCGCCGACGACATTCAGCGTGCCGAGGACCACGGCGAGAAATCCCAGGATCATTGATCCGGCACTGTCCGCATGGCCCATCACGATGATGGCGCCGACGATCACCACGCCGTGGATCGCATTGGCCCCTGACATGAGGGGGGTATGGAGAACGGCCGGGACATGGCTTATTACTTCGATGCCGAGAAATATCGAGAGGATGACAATGAACAGCGCTTCCCGGTGCTGCAGGAAAAGATCCAGCATGTTTTCCATGGATTATCCTATTTGATTGCGAGCATCTGCTTCACCCGCGGGCTGACATATTCTTTGTTATGGACCGCGGTCGTGCCCATGACGATGTCGTCCTGCATGTTAAGAACAAGGTTGCCCTGCTTATCGATCATTATTGTCAACAGGTTAAGAATATTTCTTCCGAACATTTTGCTGGCATCGACCGGCATGTCCGACGGGTAGTCCGATTTCCCGATGATCGTGACGCCATGAATGACCATGGTTTCACCATGACGGGTACCTTCAACATTCCCTCCGGTCGAGGCCGCGAGGTCTACGATGATTGAACCCGGTTTCATGGCTTCGACGGTCTCCCTGAGAAGGAGCACCGGGGCCCTTCTGCCGGGTATCTGCGCCGTCGCGATGACGACATCGGCCGCAAGCGCCCGCTGCTGTATCAATTCCTGCTGTTTCTTCTTGAATTCGCCGGTCTGTTCAACGGCATAACCGCCGGCCGCCGCGTCTTCCCGGGCGCCCTCCACTTCGATAAATCTGCCGCCGAGGCTCTTGACCTCTTCTTTTACCGCAGACCGCACGTCGAACACCTCGACGACGGCTCCGAGCTTCCGGGCAACGGCAACGGCCTGCAGGCCGGCGACGCCGGCGCCGAGTATCAGCACCCGGGCGGGCTTGATGGTGCCTGCGGCCGACATGAACAGGGGGAAAAAACGCGGCGCCAGCGAGGCGGCATGGAGGACGGCCTTGTAGCCGGCGACGGTGGCCATTGACGAAAGGATATCCATGGACTGCGCCCTGCTGGTCCGGGGAACGAGATCGAGCGCCAGCACGGTAAGGCCCGTCGTCCTGGCCGTTTCGAGCCAGGCGCGATTCTCCGCGGGATTGACAATCGAGCAGAGCGTCTGTCTTTCATGGAGGAATTTCAAATCGTTGTCGGCGACGGGATTGACCGAGAGCAGCAGTTCCGCCTTTGCCGCGATTGCGTCCCGGGGAACAACACGGGCGCCGGCCTCTTGATAGTCGCGGTCAGGTGCAAAGGCTTTTTCGCCGGCGTTGTTCTCGACAAGAACGTCGACGCGCCTGTTTTTAAGGAGCGCGGCCTCGCCGGGAAGCATGGCCACCCTGTTTTCGGGCGCGGGTTCTTTAAGTATTCCCGCGATCATGGCGTCTGCAGTATATATGCCGCAGCGGCCGGCGGCGAATAGTCGGCGCCGGCCGCGCCCGCATTCCTGCCGAGCAGATCATACATAACGGAATTCGCCGTATAGTTATTAGTAAACTGCCTGCCGGAAGCGGGAACGCCGGCGCCGAGGAAAAGCCGGAGCGCAGCGGAGGCGTGCGGGCGCGCGGCGTTGACAAGAGCAAATGCCCCCGGCGCCTGTTTTACTGCCGTCGCCGTCGGCCGCACCCTTCCGGCAACCTTGAGCTGCACCTTGAACGCACCGCTGTCCCCGGTGATATAGAGCGTATGCGGATTGGGCCCGCCGCCGAACATCGAAGTGCCGAAAACGCAGTTCACGGCCGCGGACGAGGTCGACTGGGTCATTCGTATCGAGCCGAGGACCGTGCCAAAAGAGTCCAGCACGACGACGGAATTCGGATAAGAGCCCAGGGTGCTGTTATTGCAGACGTATACATTATAGTTCGAGTCGACCGTGATCCCGTCGGGCGAATAGATCGTGGGCCCGAACTGATGCAGCGTGCTCGTATCAATCAGGTGCGTTGCGGGATTGACGTTGAAGGCGACCACCCGGTTTCTGCCGTATTGACAGACGTAAACGAGGTTTTTTTCCTCAATGTATTCTATGCCGTTCCACTGGCAGGTCCCGTAGGAGGACGGAAAATTCCAGTCTTGGTTGACCGAGCTGTCGTTTGAATGGAAATAGACATGATAGTTCCAGCTGGTGAAGAACAGGTCGCCGTTCGCGGCGAACGACAGGTCGTTCGATCCTCCGGAGCCGCCCCCGGTCCATGCGCCGGAGCCGTCGCTGGTGATGACTTTAAGCACCGCGCCCGTTACGGTATCGCGTTCGGTGATCCGGGCCCGTTCACACACGGTCAGGCGCCCGGTTACCGGGTTGAAATCAAGGCCGTTGCTGTAACTCCCGATATCGATGAGCGACGTCAATGTCCCGGCAGGAGTGACTTTCCAGATCACGCCGGTGTTCTGTTCAGAAAAGAAAAGGTCGCCGTTCTGCGCGACAACCGGCCCTTCGCACCATTGAGTGAACCGTTGGGTCGAGGTGGTCGTCTTGAGGACCTGAACTCCCGCATCGGCGAGCCAGTCCGGCAGATTGACAATGCCGTACTGGCCCCACGCAGAGTTTACAATTGCGAAAACGGCCGGGAGACAGAACCCTGCGGTTTTTTTAATGACGGCAATGGTCATACCATCCTCAGCAATCCTGCGGCCCGCTAGTGCGCCAGGGAGACTGCGTCGCACATTGAGCGCGAACCGAATTCGAGTTTAACAATATAGCGCCCGGCAGGGACCCGCGAGCCATGGTCGTCGCAGCAGTCCCAGACCCTGGTATACCTTCCGGCAGCAAGGTGTTCTCCGCCGAGCCGGCGTACCTTTGCGCCCTTGAGATTGAAAATACCGAGCCTGACCGGGAAATCGATTGGCAGGCTGAAATCGAACGTCACCCTGCCGCCGGATATCGTTCCGCGCGCCTGCGGCATCAGGAACGGTTTCGGGTCAAGGTAATGCGACCCCTTCACCCCGGTCTCCGAATCCAGGATCGTGGACGGCGGACTGCTGGATCCCTGCCACAGGGTCTCGTATGAAGGATCACCGGTATAATTCCTATTTAACACATAACTTTTGACATAGGTTTCAAGGCTGGACAAAGAGCCGAGAATAAAGTTTATCCTGCCCAGGTCGTAATTGCCGTAGCCGGCATTGGAAAGCCATACGAGCACCCGCGGGTCGGTGTAGCTCGGCGTGGCCTTGTCCGGCGGGTCGACTGCCGTGTCCGAGAAGCCCATGAGTTTTGCGCAGAGCCGGTCCACGGCAAGAGGGTCGATGCCCGCAACGGCGCAGTACTGCATGACGCTCGTGCCGGACACCGGGCCTTCGCCCTCCATCCCCTCCCACGCGTCAAGGACCGAAAGCGCGGGCGTGCCCCCGGTGTACATGAGATTGCCCAGCTGGTACATGTTCCACGAGAGGCATTCGTCCTCGTCCGTGTGCTGGCCGTTGAACCACCCGATCGCGCCGTGCATCTGCTGTTTGATGGACGTGAGCGGCGCGGCCATGAGGATGTTCTTGTTGACGCCGGTCATCACCATGCAGTTGTGCGTTTTGGGCCGGCAGATGTCGATGACATAATAATTCGGACTGAAAAAAGCCGAGGTGACCGCGATGGACGTGGTGGTTGTAAAGTCCGTGTTCCATATATGGCGGTTGACCGACGGCATGCTGCCCGTATTGTTCAGGTCCATAAGGGAGACGCCGGTGTATTCCGTGGTCAGGGCATTGTAGCCGTCATTGGCGTACAGGGTCGAAAGGGGGCTGTAGGCCGAGCATTCGCCGATGATGATAGGCGCACTGGTGATGGACCGCAGAAAATCGAGAAGGCCGCGGACCGCGTCCACATGGGTGGCGCACAGCACGCCGGTAAAGACGAGGTTCGGCTTTATGAGAATGGTCTTGCCCGTGATCCCGGCGGCGACCGTCGCGCGCCACGGCTCAAGCACATCGGCGATCATCTGCCGCCGGCTTCCGGATGACGAGGACCCGACGAATGATACATCGCTCGTCGCTTGGAACTTTACCGGGTTCATGGCAAAGGCGCTGCTTTTCAGCATTCCCGACCCTGCCGCCAGTAGCGCGGCGCCCGCACCGCTCCTCTTTAAAAACTCACGGCGACTGAAACTCATTGGCGTCCTTCTTTGACGG
>JAFGOU010000137.1 GCA_016926315.1 Chitinispirillaceae bacterium | reverse complement strand
TATAATGATAATTAATATATCAACTGTTATTTATCATGATAATTTAAATATGCTCTCAGGTTTATCCGAAGCAGGCTAGGGTCTGATTGATATGCAGCGAATGCATAGAAGAAACAGATACGATATGGCTGCGATCTTGGATTTTCTTATGCTCAGGCAATCCAGTAACTGATACCATTAACGTGTCTTTATTTTTTTCTTGTAAAACAAAAGCTGTGGATTATATTTATGACTAAACTAGACTAATACCTGTCCTTTTCATACCCTCAGAAAGGACGCGTTTATGAAAAAAATACGCACCTTACCTGTTATTCTGTCCTGCATCATCGTCATTGGGAGCAACATTCTATCAGGCGCTGCGGCGCAATCGGTTTCGTCATTTACCAAGGAATCCGACGGCGCGCTGTGCGTTCTGTCCAACAATGCCCGTCTCAAACTGCAGGTATGCGGAGAAAACATCATCCGTGTCGTGTATACCATGGGAACCGACATCCCTGCGCCGCAGGGACTTATCGTTGCCAGGTCTTCATTCTCCCTGCCGGCCTCCTGGGACGCAACAGACAACGGGACCGCGATCGTCGTAACAACAGCCCGAGTCAGGGCCACGGTCACCAAGTCAAATGCACTCATCTCATTTGCCAGTGCTTCAGGCACCACGGTCTGTTCCGAGACCGCCCGGTCCCTGACCGCAACCAGCAAGGGTGGTACTGCAGGGTTCTCCGGCACGCTCTCCTTTGATTCCCCCTCAAACGAGGGGGTGTATGGGCTTGGCAACCTTTCCCTTGCCATGCCGGCCTGGACCGGCGATCCCGGCTACTGGGCCGCCCTGCCGCCGGACAACAGCGGGGTCCTGAATATCCGCGGATTCACGGTCGATATGCACCAGTCAAACTGGTACGACGTGATACCGTTTTTCATGACCACGCGCGGGTACGGCGTGCTCATGAACTTTGCCTGCCATGCGACAAAAACGCCGCCGCTCACCTTTGCCGCGGATTTTCTGCTTAACAACAGCTGGGACTACTACTTCGTGTACGGCCCCCAGTTCGACACCATCATTGCCGGCTACCGCCATATTACCGGTCCCGCGACCATGCTTGCCAAATGGGCGTTCGGGTTCTGGCAGTGCAAAAACCGCTATGCAAGCGCAAACGAGCTCACGACCGCCGTTTCACAGTACCGGACACGGGGCATCCCGCTCGACTGCATTGTGCAGGACTGGCAGTGGTGGTCCGGCGGCCAGAACGGATGGGGAACGTTTGCCTGGGACGCGGTCAATTACCCGGATCCGTCAGGCATGATTTCAACGATCCATGATAATCACTGCCATTTCGCCATTTCCATCTGGCCGACCTTTTTTCCTGGAACACCGCATTACAGCAGTATGGAGCCGCACCTGCTGCTCAGCATCAACTGCAACGACTTCCCGGGCGAGTTCCTCAATGTGTTCGATACCACCGGCATGAGAAAGTACTGGGACCTGATAAAAACGTCCTGCGTTGACAATGACGTTGACGCCTGGTGGATGGACGCGACCGAGCCCGAGTGCCCGCTGCTCACCGGCGTCAACACCAGCATGGGAATGATCGACCTGTACGCGAACGCCTATTCCATGGTATCGTGCAAATATATCTATGAAAAGCAGCGCGCCATTTCTTCGTCGAAGCGCGTGGTCAATCTTACCCGTTCAATGTACGCGGGCCAGCACCGGTTCGGCGCCATTTACTGGAACGGCGACATCAGCGGCAACACCATGAACAACGTGAAAACCACGATCGCGGGCGGGCTCAATTCCTGCATGGCCGGTAATCCCTACTGGTGCTCGGACATCGGCGGGTTCCAGAACGACCCGACCGATGAGATCCTGACGAGGTGGTTTCAGGCCGGGACTTTTTTCCCCATTTTCAGGGTCCATGGTTCGCGCAACACCGAGATCTACAACATGAGCGCTTCGACCCAGCAGATCTGCATCGCGTTCAGCAAGCTGCGCTACCGGCTCATGCCCTATATCTACTCCCTGGCATGGAAGGTGACAAACGAAGGCTACACCATGACGCGCGCATTGCCGTTCGATTTCCCGGACGATGCAAGCGTAAAAAACATAGCGGACCAGTTCATGTTCGGCCCTGCGCTGCTGATAAACCCGGTCGCCGCCGCCGGCGTAACCAGCCGCAACGTCTACCTTCCGTCCGGCACCTGGTACGATTTCTGGACCGGCGCTGCCAATACCGGCGCTGCCGGAAGGATTGTTACCAACGTCGCCGCTCCCATCCAGCGTATACCCATCTATGCGCGCGCAGGCGCCATACTCCCCATGGGCCCGAATATCCAGTATGCCACCCAGAGCGCTGACCCGATCGAGCTACGGATTTATCCGGGCGCCGACGGCAACTTCACCCTCTACGAGGACGAGGGAGACGGCTACGGGTACGAAAGCGGCCGCTCTGCGCTTATCCCGATCTCCTATTCCGCCGCAACAGGCAGGGTGACGATCGGATCTCGCACCGGCACGTTCCCCGGCATGCTGGCCAGCAGAACGTTCAATATCGTATTCGTGGCCGAAGGCAAAGGCGTCGACACCACCGTAACGCCCACTCCCGACTGCGTGATTCCCTACACCGGTTCTCCGGTGAGCGGCTGCCCGGTGTCGGTTATCTGCCGGAAGTGCCGGCCGAACCCCCTGAACCGTCAGGCCTCATTTTCCCTGTGCGCCCAGGACCGGATCGTCCTTCCTGCCTCGTATGCCGGGGAGAAAAAACACCTGGCCGTGTACGACTGCTCAGGAAGGCTGGTGCACCGATCAATCGTGACCGCGCAAGCGGTCTCGCTCAGAAACGACATCAGGCTTTCGAACGGAGTCTATATTGTAAAAATCAGCGCCGCGGAACAACCGCATTAGAGGTCGGTCGAAACCGCGATGACCTGCTCGATGGTGGTTTCGCCTGCCAGCACCTTTTCGATCCCGGATTGACGCACCGTCACCATTCCCTCTTCAACCGCCGTGTCGTAGATTTCCATGGCCGGCGCGTTGCGCAGGATCAGGGTGCGGATCGATTTTGTGACCGGAAGCATTTCAAAAAGCCCGGTCCTTCCGAAAAAGCCGGTGCCGTTGCATGCCACGCACCCCTCCCCCCGGTAAAACCGTGATCCGGACCGGAGATGAAGCTTCAGCTGTTCCAGGAGCGCCGGTTCAGGGGCATATTCGACCTTGCACTCGGGACAGATCCGTCTCACCAAGCGCTGTGCGACCACGAGATTCAGCGAGGAGCTCAGAAGAAGCGGCGGTATGCCGATGTCGACAAACCGGGAAATGCTGCTGACCGCGTCGTTCGTATGCAGGGTGGAAAAGACCAGATGGCCGGTCAGCGCCATCTTAATGGCGGTATCAGCGGTCTCCAGGTCGCGGATCTCTCCGATCAGGATGATGTCCGGATCCTGTCTGAGGATCGACCGCAGCACCGTGGCGAACGTCAACCCGATGGCGCTGTTGATGTGGACCTGTCGTATACTCTCTATATGGAACTCCACCGGATCTTCCACGGTCACGATGTTGCGCGACGGGTGCTTGATCTGCTGCATCGCCGCATACAGGGTCGTTGACTTTCCGCTGCCGGTCGGCCCGGTCACGATGATCATGCCGTACGGCTTCGTGATCTGTGACCTGAAAATGTCGTTATGATGTTTGTTAAAACCCAAATTCGATATGTTCTTCTCAAACGCTTCCTTGTCAAGGATACGCATCACCACGGCTTCGCCGTGCACCGACGGAAGAATTGAGATGCGGATGTCCACTTCCCGCCCCCTGATCTTGACCACCATGCGCCCGTCCTGGGGCAGCCTGCGTTCGGCGATATCGAGATTGGCAAGGATCTTGATACGCGCGACAATGGCCGCGTGGAGCTGCTTTGGCGGCTCCATGACCGGCTTCAGTTCACCGTCGATACGGTAGCGCACCTGCAGCTTTTTTTCCTGGGGTTCGAAGTGGATGTCGCTGGCCCGGTCCCGAACCGCGTTCATGATAAGGGTGTTGACCAGCCTGATAACGCCCACGCCCGAACCTGCGGTGGTGATCTCGTCGATGTCCACGTCCTGGTTTTTCTGCTCGACATACTCAACATCGCCGCCGATGGTACCGATAAGAGCGGTCGCATTTTCATGGGAGCTGATATCGCGGAAATAGCGGTCAAGGCTGGACTGTATGTCCTCATGAATGCCGAGTATCGGCTTGATCATCATGCCGGTGATATCGCGCAGGTTGTCCAGGAGCTGCAGATCGAGCACATCCTCCATGGCCACGACCAGCGTGTTGTCTTTTTTCTCAAGGGCGATGCAATTGGCGCTCCGTGCAATGCGCTCGGGAATGAGCGCAACGACATTCAGGTCCGCGGAGGTGAACTGGCGCGGGCTGGCGATTTCCACGTCGAGCTGCTGGGCCAGAAACATCATTTTCTGGTCTTCGGAAATATAGCCCAGGGACACGAGTATGTTGCCGAGCCGCTCTTTTGTCTGTTTCTGCTGGTCGAGCGCCTTTTTAAGCTGCAGGGGGTCGATGACGCCGTGGTCCACGAGCAGGCTTCCCAGAAACTTCGCCTGGGAGGCGTAATTCGACCGGCCCGGCCGGGTCTCATCCTTGAGCCTGAGCGCCGCGACGGCAGTCATGACCGCATGGCTGAAATCCACGGTCTGCATGGGAAATTGCAGAAGGTGGTTGGTCGGGATTTCGCCGCGATGCAGGATGAACGCGGCCTCGGCTTCCCTGGTAATCAGGGCGAAAACGATCTGGATCTTGTCTTTTTCACGCAGGTCAGTGACACGGGAAATGAACGACCCCATATCGTCACCCGCGTCGTACACCGCAATAGCGATATCGCATTGAACCCGGACGTTGTTGATAAAATCGCCGGCAACGATGCTCAGGCGTCCCCTGAACTCCTGTTCAAGGCCCTGCAGCATGGCCTGCGCCCCGCTCCGGCTTTCGGGACGGAAGGACAGGAGCGCGATTTTTGCAGAGATACTCTCCTCTTTTTTCACCGCTGCAGACACTGGTTGCTGCTCCTTTACTCAGGAAGAAACGCTGACGGACCACGCTACCGTAACATGCATTTCATGAAATCGTCAAGGTCCATGGCGCGATTCATGGCAACCGCCTGGGTGATCCGGTTCGACTTTACCGCGGCGGCCAGGCACTGGTTCATGGTCTGCATGCCGAACCGCGACCCAAGCTGAATCTCATTGTCAAGATTATGGTACTTCCCTTCGCGGATCAGCGCCCGCACCGCAGGGGTCGCGACCATGATCTCGCACACCAGCTGCAGCCCGCCGTCGATCTTGGGAAGCAGGCTCTGGGTGACCACCCCGTTGATCGCTGCCGAGAGCTGGGTCTTGATCTGCTGCTGCTTTTCGCTGGGAAACACGTCCACGATGCGCGAGATGGTCTGGGAACAGGAGTTGGTGTGCAGGGTCGCGAAACAG
>JAFGOU010000136.1 GCA_016926315.1 Chitinispirillaceae bacterium | reverse complement strand
CGTTGCCTGTCGAGAACAGGAGTACGCGGTTGTTTTCGGAAACGATCGTACCGATAAAAGTAGTCCCGGTTTTCAGGACGAGTTCCGATTTGCCGTCAGATCGTTTTTTCGGAGCCGCTGGGACATGCGGTTTCGGGGCAACGGGTGACGGTTCTGCCGGGGCGACGGAGGTAACCGGCGGACCGATCGTGGCTGGCGCGACAGGAGGAACCGGCACCGGGAGCGGGGTTGCCTGAACAGGCAGCGGTGGAACCGGCGCCGGGCCGTCAGACGGTGTTCGTGGCGCCGTTGGTACCGCAGGCTGCCGATCGGCCTTCGATGCATCGGTAACGGTCGGGGTAGGCTCCACTGGTTTTTCCGTTACTGGCCCAGGAACAGGGGCCGCCTGCTGGACCGGGTCCGGTAGTTTCTGTTCGGCCGGTTGCGCCACCGTAACCGGTGCCCGGCGGGAGGCTGGCGCTGCGGCCCGGGGCATCGGCAATCCGGTCATGATGCTACCGGTGGTACGATTCTTGATTTTCCGGATGACATGTTTATAGATGTTCACCCGGGCACCACCCTCCGTCTGCAGGTTGATAAGCCGGTCATCTTCCGTGATCACGGTGCCCTGAAACAGGGAGCCGTTCTGCATCGTGATGTCCAGTTCCATTCCCGGAAGAACGGTAAATTGGTCGACGTTGCCAGGAGGTGTCGTCTGCGTCCGCGGCGTGTCTGACGACGTCGCGCCCTGCTGCTGAGAGGATAGTGCGCCAGGAAGGGCAACGGTTACTCCCTCAGGAAGTCCGGAAATTTCGGCGATCATTTTTTTCCCGATGGAAACGTTGGTGCCGTTGGTCCGGATGACGACGAAGTTATCGTTCTGGGAGACGAATTCGCCGGAAAAATGAATGCCGGTTGAAAGCGTAATTTCGAGCGGACACACAACCGTCGCCATTGCTGTTGTCATTATAATGAAATGTCGAAAACAGGGAAGCATCATACCCCTAACCGACCTTGTTGATGGCGGAAATCCCTTTTTTGCCAGGCGGAATAGGCAATGTTTCATTCAACCACTCCGTTTGATTAAAGATACATGCCGTACCAGCGGGATAAGCAATGAAAAAGCGATACCTGCGGCCGCCTGGCATCCATGTTCCCGTCGGGGAATCAGCAGCCTTCTTGTTTTAAAACCGGTCCGTGCTGCGAGCGGCCCGTGTTATTTTTCCACAATGCACCTGACTGAAGAGCAGAAAGCGGTCGTGGAAGGTTCCGGCGACATGCGGGTCAACGCGGTCGCCGGCTCCGGCAAGACCACGGTGCTGGTCGAATACGCGCGCCAGAGGCCGCGGACCTCCCGGATACTCTATCTCGCCTTTAACCGGTCGGTGCGGCTGCATGCGCAGAAGCGGTTTGCCGACGAAGGCATGCCTAACGTCGACGTGCAGACCGCCCACTCGCTCGCCTATAAAAAAATCGTGGTGGCGCAGGGCTATTCCGTCACCAAGGGGTACAAGATCCACGATATCGTCAAAATGCTCGACATCAAACCCCAGGGCCGCGATCCGCATTCGCCCTACATCATCGCCAGCCATATCCTCAAGCTGTCGGCGCTCTTCTGCAACTCGGTGGCAACGAAAGTGCAAGAGCTTGACTACTGCTCGCAGATTGCCGATGAAAAGGCGGCCGCGGCGGCGAAGCATTACGCCGACGCGATCAGGTGCGGCGCCCGCGCGTTTCTCGCAAAAATGGACCGCAGGGAGATAGAAGCCACGCACGATTTCTACCTTAAAAAATATCAGCTCACGCGGCCGCTCCTTTTTTACGATACCATCCTGTTCGACGAGGGGCAGGACGCCTCACCGGTCATGCTCGACGTGTTTCTCTCCCAGAAAGCAACACGGGTCATCGTGGGCGACATCCACCAGCAGATCTACGGCTGGCGGCATGCGGTGAACGCCCTGGCCCACGCCGATTTTCCCCAGTATACCCTGTCGACCAGTTTTCGGTTCAACGGACATATCGCCAGGCTTGCTATGGAGTGCCTGTCGTGGAAGCGGCTGCTCGGTGACGCGCCGCCGGTCACGATCAACGGACTTGGCGCGGATGTTAAAATTCGCTCCCGCGCCACCATCGCCCGGTCCAATCTCGCGCTGCTCAAGAAGGCGATCAACGCGGTGCAGAACGACCGCACGGTCAAAAAGATCTATTTTGAAGGGAACTTCAGCTCCTACACCTATGCCGCGGAGGGAGCGTCGATCTACGACGTGCTCAACCTCTACCTCGAGCAGCCGTCGCGCATAAGGGACCCGCTCATCCAGTCCATGAAAAGTTACGAACTTCTCAAGGAGTACTCGGAAGCGTCGGAGGACCTCGAACTCTCGATGCTCATCGACATCGTGGAGGAGTACGGCCGCGAGATTCCCGGGCTTCTAAAAAAGATCAACGCCATGCATGTGGGCGACGACAAACGCGCGACGGCCGACATGGTGTTCTCGACCCTCCACCGCTGCAAGGGCATGGAGTACGACGCCGTGACCCTGGCCGATGACTTCATTACCCCCGACCGCATCAAACGCCTTGTCGAACGTGAAAAAGAGGCGCCGCTCGACCGCGACCGGGTTGCGGAGGAGATCAACCTCGCCTATGT
>JAFGOU010000135.1 GCA_016926315.1 Chitinispirillaceae bacterium | reverse complement strand
GCGCACCTGGTTTTCGAGCAGCATGAAAAACCCGGAGATCATGTCGCGCACCATCTCCTGCGCGCCGAACCCGAGCGCAAGGCCCACGATACCCGCGCCGGCGATCAGCGGGGCGATGTCGATCCCCAGTTTGCGCAGGAGCAGCATGCCCGCGATGATCCATACCGCCAGTTTGAACGCGGAAATGAGGATGTGCGTCATGGTCTCGACGCGTTTTTCCATCTCCATGGATTCGATCGTGCCGCCGCTTCTCATTTTGTTGAGCATCAGCGGTTTTACCCGGGAGATAAAGACCGAAACTATCTTGAGGACTGCGATGGCGAGCAGCAGGATCAGCAGGATCGACGGGATGGTCGAAATCGCCCATTGTACGGTTTTCTGCAACGTTTCCTGCCAGAAGAGCGGGGTCAGCCAGGCGTTCATAGGGGAAGTTCCTCAGATTTGGGTAGTGTAGCGGACGGTCAGTTGATCATCACGATCGCGCCCTTGATTTTGGTCATGCCCGAGCCGTTCACGTCGGTCATGGTGCCGTCGAGTTTCGCGGTAACGCCGCCCTTGACCTCGACGCCCACGCCGCCGTTGACCTTGACGTTCATGTCGCCTTTTGCCTCGATGTTCATGCCCTTGAGCTTCAGGTCCATGGCCGCCTTGGCTTCGAGCGCGGCGTTTGCCGTCATCTTGATGTTTGCCGCGCTGATCACCAGGTCCTGCGACGCCTTGATCTCAATCTTGCCCTGTGAGTTGAGGATCAGTCCGCCGTTGCCGTCGAGCGTGACCTTGTTTTTGCCGGCGCCGTCGGCGAGCGTGATCTTTTTGCCCTTGTCGTCCATCTGAATCGCATGACCACCCTTTGACTGGATGGTGATTTTTTCGTTCTTGTCGTCTATGGAGATGGTGTTGCCCGCTTTGGTCGTGATTACAATCCCCTCGTTGCCGCCCTTGTAGGTCATGGTGATGGAGTGGGCGGACCCGTTCCATTTGACGCATTCGTTTTTGTCGTCGAGGATGAGCTCGTTCCCCTTGGTGCTCTTGAGGGAGATGTTCTTTGCGTCATCGTCCATCTGGAGCGTGTGTTTGGCCGTGGTGGACAGCTTGACCTTCTGCTTCTTGTCGGTATCGTCCATGAGCAGCTCGTTGCCGCCAGCGGTACGGATCAGGTTCTGCGTTTTATTCGCGCCTACCACCGGGGAGAGGGTGTTGGCATTGGGGATGGTGCCGATGCCCATGGGCTTGTTCGGGTCGCCGTCGATGCATGCCCAGACCATCTCCGTTCCTTCGTGTGACGGAAAATGGATGCCGTATTTCGCGCCGGCGTAGGGTTGCGCCAGGCGCAGGTATTTCGACGCTTCGGCGTTTTTGGCGCTGGAGTTGTCGAACGGCATGCGGACCTTGTACCGGCCCATGTCGTCGAGCAGCGCGTAATCCGAACCGTTGGCCTCGATGGAGGCGGTCATGATACCATTGACTTTTGGAACCGGCGTTTTCCGTTCCGGCGCATAGGCGTTGGCCTTGTCCGCGGGAATGGCCTGAAAGCTGTTGGTATAATTTATCTGTTCACTTTCGTGGCCGCCCTGGTGCGCCACACGGCAGAGAAGATAGTCGGCGTTCAGGTCCTTGCGGTCGTGATCGGCAAGCGTGAACCGGGCCCCGGCGCGGAAACTCCGGCAGTTCGAGGCGCCGGAGATCGTGACCTGGCGCGAGGCGATACGGTTGGCCGCGACCTCGGCCGCGCGCTGCGCTTCGGCAATGTTCTTGAAATTGCCGCCATACTCATAGGTGGAACCGACCGTTCCGCCCTTGATCCTGCTTTTCCCGGTGAGCTGCACCTCCGGGGTCCGGTAGTTGTAGTTTTTAAGGATCACCTCCTGGGGAACGATCTCCTGCCGGAACTGCAGCTCGTTTACCGATTCATGGGCCTTTCCGTCGTGGTGTTCGGTCATGCCTTCGGCGGTGCGGAACCGGATTTTAGGGTCGCCTTCGATCGTGCCGAAGTTCGCTGGTTTGTCGGTAATGACGAGTTTTTCCACCGTGCCGCCCGCTTTTATCTGCGATTCGGCGACTGACGACTCCTTGAAGAAATACCAGATACCCGCCGATTCCATGAGGCGTGAGACAAAGGAAAAATCCGACTCCTGGTACTGGAGCACATATTCCTGCGGGCTGTAACTCTGCGACAGCTCGACGTTATAGTAGTTCTGGAGGCCGGCGAGGTCAAGCACCTCCTTGATGATGTCCGGGACCGGCTTTTTCTGGAACACCCGCGTCTGGAACTGGAGTCCGAGGACCGAGAGCTTGGGTACCAGGGTGGCTTCATAGAGCCACTGTCCGTGCTTTTCTCCCAGAAAATGGAACTGTTTTATCACCCCGGAGAAGGGGTTGTACTTGCCCTCGCGAAATATGAACAGCGACGCCGGTTTGTTGATGATCTCCGCGGCCTTGAGGTCGCTTTTCACGGTCTGGAGCGTAATCGTGAATTCATAGAGGTCGTCGACGCTGTCCATTCCCTGAAACCGCAGGACCATGAAGGTATCGGGCTTCAGGTCGCCGCATACGAAGTAAAACTGGGATTCATTGGCTTTTTTGTCGCTCTGCATGAGGTCCTCCGGAGTCGGACGATGGGTGAACCAGGGGTAATATAATTGATTGTGGCGAAAGCAGGAACCGTGAAGCGGAATACACAGCGCTGCGGAGCGAAAAAGGTGTTTTAGGACAAGCCGCTAGCGCCGCCGCCATTTCTTTTGTTGCTTGGGGTGGTGCTTTAAT
>JAFGOU010000134.1 GCA_016926315.1 Chitinispirillaceae bacterium | reverse complement strand
CGGAGCGCGGCCGGTCTTGCCGCCCTGAACGCCTGGGGAAAAGGCGCCAGAAAAAAAACGTGCCGTCGGCTGGTCGCTTTGCATGTCCGTCCCGAACCGTTGACCGAGCTCGGTGTGGTGCTCGGGACCTGCCGGCTCGTTCACGCCATGATGGACCTTTCAGACGGGCTCTCCAAGGACGCCCGGACCCTCTGCCATGAAAACGGTCTGGGGCTCGACCTGACCCTCGACCAACTTCGCCCGCCCCGTGACATGGCCGCCCTGTCCCGCGAACTCGGGGTCCCCTGGCAGGAGTGGGCCCTGCACGGCGGCGAGGAATATACCCTGCTCTTTGCCGCAGCGCCGGCATTCGATTCGGCCGACCTGCCGGAACCCTACCGGCAACCGCTGGTCCGGCTCGGCACTTTTACCGACCGGCACCGCGACCTTGTTCTGGAAAGCAACGGTAGACGTGCCGTGGTCTCCCGCAAGAGCTGGGACCATGCGGGATGAATGGAAAAGTGCTTGTGTATGGGCGGTTTATGGGTAAGATGATCGGCCGTTGGGGTGCTGCTGTAAAAACCGTTGCGGCGGTTCGCGAACCGCCTAACCAGGTTTACAGAAAACATCTTCCGTGACCTTGTTGCATTACCGTAAAAGCCTTGCGCAATGAACTTTAGGGGAGTATTTTAAGGCTTTTGGAAATAGCCGGGGATATGAATTTTATTTGTCATGAATGAGTACCCCAAATCACATTTCCGTCCGAACCTTCGTCTGAGAGGGTGGGATTACACCAGGCCTGGCGCATATTTTATTACGATATGCGTTTCACATCGGGAATGTTTGTTTGGAGAGATCAAAAATTCGGAAATGCGATTAAACGAATTTGGACTCATTGTCAAAGATGCATGGATATGGCTATCGTCACAATATTCATACGTTCTATTGGATGAATATCAAATAATGCCGAACCATTTTCACGGGATATTATGGATTAAAAATAAAAACCCATCGGTTGTATCTGTTGAAAATCATGGAGGCGGTTCGCGAACCGCCCTGCCAGGACAACAAAAACCTGTTTCTGGAAAAAACATTACCGTTCATAAAATTAAACCGGTGGGTCGTTTGATCGGTGCATTTAAAACCGTATCCACAAAACAGATCAATATAATCCGTCAAACCCCCGGGGCATATTATGGCAGCGGGATTTTTACGATCATATCGGCAGGAATGAGAAGGACTTGTTTCGTTACCGGAAATATATACGAAATAATCCTGCGAAATGGCAATCAGACGAAGACTATTCCTCAAAATCATCCCCACGATATGTCGCAAGGCCGGATCCGCAAAGGCGAACCGTAACCGTGGTTCAAAAACCGTCCGTATAGAAAAAGAATAGAAACCATGTCCCTTATCGACACCATTGTTTTAAATCCGGTCCAGCGCGAGGCTGTTCTCTACAACGACGGACCGCAACTGGTGTTTGCCGGCGCTGGCACGGGCAAGACCCGCGTTCTCACTGCCAAGATCGCCTGGCTGATCGAACAGGGTCTGTATCCTGCGCAGATTTTTGCCGCAACCTTTACCAACAAGGCCGCCCGCGAAATGCGCTCCCGCGTCGAATCGCTCACCGGCCTCCCTGCCGAGGGCATGTGGATCGGCACGTTTCACTCCATGTGCGCCCGTATCCTGCGGCGGGACGGCCGCCATATCGGATTTCTTCCGGGATTTACCATTTACGATACGACCGACCAGCTCTCCGCAATGAAAAAGGTGCTCAAGGTGCTTGAAATCGATGACCGCAGCATGCCCCCCCGCCAGGCGCTCGGCATGATATCAAAACACAAGAACGCCTGCGTGCCGCCGGAAAAGGTCGAACAACAGGCCCGCGGTTTTTATGAGCAGCACCTGGTGAACGTCTACAAGGCCTACCAGAAAGCCCTGTTCGATGCGCAGGCCATGGATTTCGACGACCTGCTGGCCAATACCGTCTACCTGTTTCAGAAAACGCCCGAGGTGCTCGACCGGTACCAGCGCATGTTCGCGCACGTACTGGTTGACGAATACCAGGACACCAACATCGCCCAGTTTCTCTTCCTCAAGCTGCTGTCGCAGGCGCACAACCGCGTGTTCGTGGTGGGCGACGACGACCAGAGCATTTACGGCTGGCGCGGTGCGCAGGTCGAAAACATCCTCTCGTTCGAAACGCATTTCCCGTCCACGCGGGTATTCAAGCTCGAACAGAACTACCGCTCGAGCAGGATCATCCTCGATTTTGCCAATGCCGCGATCGCCGAAAACGCCTGCCGCGCGGCCAAACAGCTCTGGACCTCGCGCAACGGCGGCACTCCCGTGACGGTCTGCCGGTTTCGCGACGACCGGCAGGAGGCCGATGCGGTGGCCGATCGTATCGAGGAACTGCTGCGCACCGGGACAAAAGGACGCGACATCGCCATCCTGTTCCGCACCAATGCGCAGTCCCGAGTGTTCGAGGAGGTGTCGCGTCGCCGCAAGATCCCGTATGTGCTCGTGGGTGGCATGAGCTTTTACGAACGGGCCGAGATAAAGGACTGCCTGGCCTACCTCCGCCTGCTGGTCAATCCGCGCGACAATGTCGCGTTCGAACGGATCTTCAACGTGCCGTCACGCGGACTCGGGGAGAAAGCCTACGACGAGCTCGCCGCCCTGGCCGGCGCCCGCAACCATTCGCTTCTCGAAGCCGTGCTTGCCGATGACCTTTCCGTTCTGCCGCCGCGCTGCCAGAAGGGCTTTGGCGAACTCCGCGACATGTATGCCCTTCTTGGCGACCTCGAACAGAACAGGGAGCCGGTCCCGCAGATTTTTAACGAGATGCTCAAACTCAGCGGTTACATGGACATGCTGACCAACGAGGACAGCGAGGAGTCGGCCGGTCGCATCGAAAACATCAACGAACTCGCCAATGCCATCACCATCTGGGCCGAGGAACACTCCGACAAAACGCTGGCTGATTTTCTCGAGGAGGTCACGCTCGCCACCGACGTCGATGCCTGGGTGCAGAAGGACGACGCAATCAACCTCATGACGCTCCACTGCGCCAAGGGGCTCGAGTTCAAGGCCGTGTTTCTGGTCGGACTCGAAGACGGGCTGATCCCCTCGCGCCAGAATTTCGACGATCCGGAAAAGATCGAAGAGGAACGGCGCCTGCTCTACGTCGGGATAACCCGTGCCGAGCAGACGCTTGAATGTTCGCATGTCGACTACCGGTGGCGTTTCGGCGACCTGATTCCGGGCTATCCGTCTCGCTTTCTGCAGGCGATCCCGCCGGAACTCTATACCTTTCGTGACCGCAGCAGTTATTATGCGTTGCCGCCGGCTGTGCCCAGGAAAGCCGCCCGTCCTGCAGCGACCCGGACCTTTGGTTCGCCGGTCCGACCGCAGCCGGAAAGGAAACCCGTGGCTGCTGTTGACGACTTCTCGCAGGACACGGTCGAGTTTCGCATGGGGCAGTTTGTCAATCACAACCTCTACGGCCGCGGCAGGATCGTTTCGATCAGCGGTTTTGGCGAGGACATGAAGCTCACCGTGCTGTTCAACAACGGATCGCGGAAAAAACTCATGGCCAAGTTCGCGAATTTCGAAGGCTAAGGCCGTGCGAACAACGCTTGGCTCAAGCGCCATCAGGCTGAGGGGCGCCCCGGGAACTCGCGGGGTCGCTGTTGAACGATAGATCGCATTCACATGCAGACCGTTACCATAGAAAAACTGGTGTTTGGCGGGTACGGCCTTGCCCGGACCCCTGAGGGAGTTGTTTTCGTCAACGGCGTGGCGCCTGGCGAAACCGTGGGTATTGAACTCACCGGGAAACGGGGCGGTGTGCCTCATGCCCGTGCTCTCGAAATCATCACGCCATCACCTTTCCGCCGGCAGCCGCCGTGTCAGCTGGCTGACCGGTGCGGTGGTTGTGACTGGCAGCACCTGTCGTACGACACCCAGGTAGCGGCAAAACAGGAGTCGTTGCGCGATTGCCTTGTCAGGATCGGCCGTTTGCGCGAGCTGCCAGAGATCGGGACGGCGAGCGCGGGTGAGTTCGGCTATCGCCACCGCGCCCAGATCAAGATCGACGCTCACGGACGCTGCGGTTTTTTCGCGCGCTTTTCCAACGGCGTGGTCCCGGTTTCATCGTGCGCGCTGCTCGTGGCGCCGCTCAACACACTGCTCCACGATCTTTCCTCGTCGCGCTGTGCCGCCCCGTCCGGTCTGGCGAACCTCATGGTTTTTGCCGGCGACGATGACGCCGTTGCCTCGTCGCCCGTGCTGCCGGGCAGGAGCGCGCCGGAGGTCCTGTTGACCGTTCTCGGCAAACGGTTCATGGTAGCGGCAGACGCTTTTTTCCAGAGCAACCGGCCGTTGCTCGAACGGTTGGGCGGATGGGCCCAGTCGTTTCTTGAGGGCGATTTCTGCATCGACCTGTACGGCGGCACCGGTTTCTTCTCCCTCATGCTTGCCGGGCGGTTCAAGCAGGTGCTGCTGGTCGAAACGGTCGCGGCGCAGGTTGCCCAGGCACGAAGGAATTTCGAAGCAAACGGGTGTTGCCATTGTACCGCCAGGGCAGGACGAGCCGAAGATCTTGCCGCCATGGTGTCGAACACGCGTGTCGACTGCCTGGTCGTGGACCCGCCGCGTCCGGGCCTCTCGCGGACCGTACGGGAGTCCCTGGTCCGCACGCGCCCGCAGCAGCTCCTGTATGTCTCCTGTAACCCCTCGACTCTGGCGCGCGACCTCGGTTTTCTCGTCAACCGCGGCGGGTATCGCCTGGAAAAAATCGCCCTGTTCGACCTCTATCCCAACACCCACCACATCGAATCACTGGCGCTTTTGCGTCTGTAGGGCCTCACCTTGCCGGTTTTTGTGAACGATAGCCGGCAATTTCCCACAGATTTTATGTTGTGTCTGTCCGGAAAGTCCTTTTTCTTGACGTCATACCGGCGGCTTGTAGTGAGCCTGTCGAATTGAGGCCGGTATCCAGGACCTTGTTTTCGATGGATTCCGGCGCCTGTCCCGAACCTGATTCGGAATTCGCCTGCCTGCGCGAAGCCGCTACGGCGAAGGCACGCCGGGATGACGACCTGTCTGGCCGTCATCCCATGGTCTGCATGTTACGCATGAACCGCTTCGGCCTTTTTCCACGCCGCCCGGACAAGCCACGTGTCGAGATTTTCGAGGCCCGGATGCTCCTCGCGCAGATGTTTGATATCAGCCTCGTACCCTTTTGCATTGAACCATTCGACCATGAGCGCATAGTCTTCGCTGAAACCGCGGATCGCTTCGATCGGCGTCTGAACAAAGGAAACACTTCTGCCGATCGCCTGTCCCATGCGCTCGGCCATCTGCGGGCCGGTCAGCTCATCGCCGGCAAGGTCGATCTCCCGCCCGACAAAGTCGCCCGGCCGGTCAAACGCCATTGCGGCAAACACCCCGATATCGTCCACCGCAACGATCTGCAACGGTTGGTCCGGCCTGGTACCCAGCGAAAACGTCCCCTCGTAGAGCGCCTTCTGCGTGTCGGGCATGTAGAAGTTTTCCATAAAGAATACCGGACGCAGAATGGTATGGGCAAGGCGCAACGACCGGATATGCTGCTCGATCTTCCACTTGCTTTCAAAATGCGGGATCCCGGTGTTTCGATGCGCGCTGCCTACGCTGGTGTAAACAAAATGCTTCACTCCAGCCGTTTTGGCCGCATCAGCCAGAAGTACTCCCTGCACAACCTCCTTTTCCACCCCGTGCTCCCACGAGTTCTGAACGCTGAAAACGCCGTAAACGCCATTGAGGACTTTGTCCACCGATAGTCGATCGGATAAATCCCCCTTCACGATCTCCGCCCCCCTGCCCCGCAAGGCGTGGGCTTCCGGCTTGTCTGGATTGCGCGTCAATGCGCGCACCCTCCACCCGTCCGATACCAGATGCCGCGCAACCGATCCGCCCTGCTTGCCTGTTGCTCCGGTAACAAGAATGAGCTTGTCTGAGTGTTTCATATAAGCCTCCTTTTGAATGATGTCGGATTTTGTATTAAAGATTACGGGGAGCAGCAGGGGATTGGTAAACTTTTATAGGCCATGTTTTGTCAGTTTGAGTTTTTTGTTTGATTGTTGCGACCACGACTAAATGCCTTAGTTTAGGTTGTATGATGCCATACCTGCAATTTACTGGAAAAAAAAGAGATAGGTTACTCTGTCTCGATGTTGGAAGTTGCTAATCGAGCACTCCTTTTCCTATTTTACTTAAACACTCGAATTCCGGGAAATTCATTTATTCCACCCAAAGGGCACATTAATGATTTTTGATGATAATAGGACGTCTGGAAAAACGTTTAACGAAAAAGACTCTGTCACTGAAGATGACAAGATGCCCGCAGGTGACGAGAAAATTTCCATTGGTTCTGGAATCATGGTTGAAAGAATCGGCAGAGGAGGGATGGCCGCGGTCTATAAAATACAAAACAAGGGGTTGGATACCTTTCATGCGGTTAAAATCGCCTACCCGTCGGCTGACCATAAACGGTTCGAAACAGAGGCGCAGATTCTTGCAAAATTAAAGCACACCAATATCATTGAAGTCAAGAATGTCGGCAAGTGGGGAACTCTGCCATTTATTGAAATGGAATATATCGATGGGAAATCGCTTCGCGAGACACTCGAAGAACGAAAGGCTTTTTCTCCGGTGGTAGCCTGTGCGATCGCGATAATGATCACTCGCGCTCTCAATGCAGCGCATACCCTCAATTTTTCGATCAAGGAGATGACCTTTGATGGCGGTATCCTGCACCGCGATCTTAAGCCTGAAAATGTGATGATCTCGTCTGGCGGAAGGGTCATCGTCATGGATTTCGGCCTTGCACGGCCGCGTGAAATGAGTCTTTATACCACCCAGGCACAGATGTTTTTTGGTTCACCCCAATACGCATCACCTGAGCAGTTCGGCTACGGATCGATTGATCAGAGAAGCGATCTATACGCTGTGGGGGAGATACTTTATGAAATGATAACCGGAGAAAAAGTCTTTGCCTGCTCCTCATCCAAAACCGATTTCGATGTAATAAGAAATTTAAAAATGCAGGAAAGGCCCTACCGGCCGTTAAAGGACTTTAAAATTAACCTGCCGGGGCGGCTTGTTAAGCTTGTCGAACGTTGCCTGGAGCTCGATAAAACAAAGCGTTATCCATCCGCGTCTTCGCTTCTCAAAGAACTTGACGCAATATACAGTTCAATGACCTCGTGCCCGCCAGAAGATGTCCTGAAATCATTTGGTACACGCGATGCAGGAAAGGACATGGCATTTGCATACAAAACATCTTTCATTCTTAAAGCCGGTATCGCTGCCGGCATCGTTCTGATTCTCGTCATTGCCGGGATCACCGCCTTTGTAACTTCGCGCACCGGACCAACAACTGAAAGCCAAACCGGAACAGGAGATATCAAGCCCAACGATATTTCAAAAAATATTCAGCCTTCAATTCCCAACAAGGACGCGCGAGTTCAAGGGTATGATACTGGTTCCAGGCCAAAGAGTTTTCTGGCTGCAATGTCGCCATTGCCGGAAAAACCTCCTGCTGTTATCAAAACAACCCCGGAAAAAAAAGCGGTTCAATCCATGAGGCGATCAGGTGAAAAGGAAGCAGGCATCGTAACCGAAAAGGTAAAGATACCTGCCGCCAAGCCCGACTCGCTTGCCATGTTGCGCACAAAATACGGAAGTGAAGATCTCGTGGCAGTCGCCGATAATGCCATTCAAAAAGGGGCTTATGCCGACGCGCAAAAAGCGCTCGCGGCAATCTCCGAAAGCGGCCCGGATGGAAATAAAAAGACCATTCTCCTGCTTGACCTGTTCCTTCGGACCGGAAAAATGACCGAGGCAAAAAACATCATCGACCGGACTTCCATAAATTTCGCGGAATTCGATCTGCTGGCCGGAAGAGTGCTTCTGGAGCGGGATAACTATGATAAGGCGATCCGTTTTTTTAACCAGGCCACGGTAAAGCCTTGCCTTTTTAAAGAGCGCAGGTTGTCGGTTGTCCGTGATGCGCTTTATTTCAGCGCGTTGGCATTCAAGGGAAAATATTCCGAAACAAACACTCCCGAAAACCTGGCTGCCGCAAAGAACGCCTGGTCAAACGTTAAAAAAAATCTCTCAGGCAGTCCGGACGATACTCGGTATAAGCAGGCGATTGAAGAACTTTTAAAGCTTTAATAAGGAGCGAGGCCATGGCCGCACGGAAGCGCTTTTCCCGTCAGCTCTCGCGACAAGTTATCCTTCATGTTGCCATACTTGCAAGTATTACCGCCGCAACCGGTCAAACCGGATCCCGATTGGAAGGCGATATTTCCGCCATCACGTTCTCCAAAGAGGGTAATCCCTTCGTGGTAAACGGCGAAACCGTTGTTCCCCAAGGTTCCAGTGTCACCATTGGCCCCGGGTGTGTGTTTCTGTTCAAGGATTATTCTGCCCTGAAAGTGCAGGGAGTCATAGAGGTTAATGGCGACTCAATCGACCCGGTTATTTTTTCGTCATTCAAGGACCAGGCATATAACAAATCAAGCCAGGAGGCGGCAAACCAATTCGACTGGAACGGCATCACCATCGCGCGAGGGGCCGGCAGGGCGACCCTTCACAATTTCAAGCTTATGTATTCGGTATTCGGCGTAAAATGCGAAAACAGCGACATGGAGATCGTCAACGGGCTCTTCAGGCAGAATAGCCGGAGCGGATTGGCAATCGGCGAAAAAGATCTGGAGGTAAATGAAAATACGCTCATCGCCTACTCCATCTCTCCTCCCGCTGTCCAATCCGGTGATGGCGCTCAGTTCCTCGATCATGGCGATGCGACCCTTTTTGTTGAAACCGATCCGGCCGGCGCCATTGTCACCATCGAAAACCATAAGATTGACAAAGCAACCCCTTTTCGGCTCGATAGCATAAAAGCAGGTCAATACACTTTACTGGCCCGTAAGGACCTTCTCGTAGGAAGTCTGAACATCACCCTCGAACAGGCGGAAGCGAAAAAAGTGCTCATCAAACTGGATAAACAGAAAACCGCCATCAGGGTCATCACCGAACCGCCCGATGCCGAAGTGTTTGTTGAGAAAAAGATAACCAGGCGCGCAAAACCTGACTTGATTTCCCCAGGTTTGCTGAAACAAGTCCCAGAGCAAAAGACTGTCTTAATTTCATTTTTCAGGCCGGGATACTGTGATACCGCCATTTCACTTCCCCTGACGCCATTTCAGGTAAATAATGTATTTATTGAGCTCAAGGCAGCAGACGAAAAGGCCAAGCAAGCACAGAAATCGTTTCTTAAAAAACGAAAGCTTGCCAGAACCTCAATCTATTTCTGGGCCGGGTCAGGAGCGCTATTCGCCGCCACCGGGGGATTTGCCTATGCCGCGCTAAAGGATTACGATGATGCGCGCGAAGCAAAGGAGTATCTCGAAACCACGATAGAACGCCAGGGGCCGTATTTTGACAGCATGGTCAGGGAAAATGCCGATAAGGCGGCGTCAGGGAATAAAAACAGAAACGTGAGCGTTGTTTTCGGGGCGTTGGGTATGGCTGCCCTGGCAACGGGGTTGGTATTTTATTTTTAGGAAAACTCCAGGAATATCAGACGACCTGTAATTTTAATTCTTTCCCGGCAGCATGAATAAATTTTTCAATGGTCGATAATTTAATATCCTCTGCGTGGTTTTCGATTCGGGAAATGGCCGACTTCTTTGTGCCGAGTTTTTGTGCAATATCATCCTGGGTAAGTCCGGCATCCTCCCGGGCCAGCTTAAGCAATGCGCCAACCTTGAACTCTTTATACCCGAGGTCAAAATTTCGGGAAAAAGTTTTGCTTCTTTTTTTTCTTCGCTCAATATATCTGTTCAGGTCATCCATACGTCATCTCCTTTTCCCAAGGTATTCTTTCTTTCTGCTTTCGGCCAAGGCTATTTCCGATCGAGGCGTTTCCTGGGTCTTTTTTTGAAAACCGTTGGTAAGAACAACAAAAGAGTTTTCATGCAAAAATCCCAGTAGCCGGAAAATATCTCCGCTAACGATTACTCGTACTTCCCATATCCCATCAGTGTTTATCAGCTTTTTAAAATAGGACGTCGGGACCCTATCCAGCTCCTGAACCAGTTTTAAAACCCAGAGGACTTTTTCAACCTGTTTGTCGGTTAATGAATCCAGAAATTCCTGGACAGGTGATTTCCCGGAACCGGTAACAAAAAATACAATCCTCTTCATAATGATAAAGTTAACATGTGTGTTAACAATAATGCAAGCAAATTATGAAACTAGAGTATGAGAGACAGATATACTAAATGTCTATTCGAAAAGTCACCTTCAGATTGTCATGCCGGCGTGAGCTGTTATCCAGGCTCAGCTTTTACGCAAAATCGATTCCTAACGGGCACTATTTTATCCGGATTTATCCCCTACTGCACCTCATACGCCCCTATATCCGGCTTCCCGTCGCTCCTCGGCATTCCACGCGCATCGGTAGAAATGTCTATCCCTGCCGGTATATTGGATGTCCCTGCATTACGCGCAGGGCTATTGGCCGGGATAGCGCAGGTGGGGACCGGACCGCCGTTGTCGCGTAGGGAATCAAGCTGCGGGTCAAAGGTGAAGATGGAGTCGAGAGTGCCCGGGCCGGTGTAGCCGTTTTGAATGATGCAGTTTTTGAGGGTGGGGGTTAAATTAGAATCATTGTAGTATTCTGGAGAGGAACTAGCACTATCTCCCCAGAATAGACAGTTTAACAGGGTAGATTTGTAGCTAGTGGAACCGGAATCAAAGACAGCACCACCTGAAGAAGAGCCTGTGTTAGCAGTATTTTGAGTGAAGGTGCAGTTAATCAAGCTTCCTCCATTCATATGTAAAGCACCCCCGAAGCTACGAATGCCGCTAACTGTGTTTTTTGTAAAGGTAGAATTATTCATTAATAGGAAACCATGTATATAGATTCCACCACCACGACCTGTTGATGTAGAACCTTCACAAATATTATTTAAAAAAGTGCATTTTGAAATTATCGCTGACTCTTCAATGTATAAACCACCGCCTTTGCTACTACTCCCAAGCCCACTATGAGAAGTATTTTTAGTAAAGCTACAATTTGTAATTGTTGGCGATCCAGTAATATAGAGTCCCCCACCATTGCGGCCTGAGTAGTTATCTGCAAAGATACAGTTTGTCAAAATTGGCGAACCATTTATAGATGCGCCGCCACCACTTCCATATCTGTTGTGTGCTGACCCCCCAATTGCTGTATTTTGAGTAAAGGTGCAATTTGTTATTAATGGTGAACCACCAATATATATTCCACCACCAGAAGGTACCCCCATTACTGAACCGCTATAATTGTCTGAAAAGATGCAATTGATAAAGGTTGCCGGTGCGGAGTCGGCACTGATCCCGCCACCTGTTGATAAGGCCTGATTAATAGATAATGAACAATTTGTCATTTTCAATTCTGAATTTGAATTATAAAGAGCCCCGCCATCTTTACTACAATAATTTGATGCAAAAGAGCACGAATCAATTTTCAATAAAGAATTTACATTATATAATGCGCCACCACATGCTGCCTTTTGAGGCAGGCTGGTATCAACATGATTGTTCTGAAAAATGGAATTAAGCAATTCTATGGTGGAGGACTCATTGTACATTGCCCCGCCATATGTATTGGTGCGGTTGTCGGTGAATTTACAGTTGTTAATATGCACCGAAGAACTTTTATTATATATTGCTCCGCCCCATGCTGTGGAAGAATCGCCAATAAAGTTAGTATTTTCTATTAATAATTCAGAAAAATCGTTGTACATTGCACCACCATTTTCGGTAGTATAGTTGTTTGTGAAGGTGCAACCGAATAATTTTGGAGAAGCGTTTTTGTTGTATATTGCTCCACCAGAAGTTATTGCACTATCATGAATGAATACCGTATTTAGAATAAAAGGTTCTGATGATTCGTTATACATAGCCCCACCATTTGATTTTGCATAGCAATTGGTAATTCGGCAATTCATTATCTTCGGTGAAGAATATAAAGAAAACATTCCTCCGCCAAAAGTCTGTTCGGCATTGCCATCAGCATTTCCTAAATAGATGGTAATACCATCTATAATAGCTGTAGAATCGACGTTCTTGGCAATTATAACATGGTAGGAATTGCCATTCAGATTGCTATTGCTGTCAATGTCACCGCTTAAAATTGTCGGATACAAAGCCGTATCTCTTATTCCTCCACCATTTGGATAACATCCAACAAGAGTCACTCCTGATTTCAATTCAAAGGAAATATTTCGGTCACCATTTTTTGTCGGATAGTAGGTTCCTTTTGCAATACGGATCGTAGTGCCTGCCTTTGCGTTAAACAATGCTTTCTGAAGGTCGGTCATAGCCGTATCCCAGGAATTCCCACGACTAAGACTGTTTATGCAGGCAGAATCGACATAAATAAATTTTAAAAATATCTCAACCTTTACTGTATCGTACCCAATTTCACCATCATCATCAGTTACCCTTAACACAGCACATTGAGTTCCTCTTTCCGGTTGTGCAGCAATTATCGTATCGCCAGCTGTGACGACCTTCCAATTCGATCCACCCAATCCGAATCGCCAGGCATATTCACGGATTACGCCACCAGCATTGCTGTCATGGCTACCGGCAGTGGTTAATTTGATGGTATCCCCGCCCCAAACGGTATCCGCATTCGCGGTTGCAACAGCAACCGGCGGAAAGGAACGAACATGAATACGAATACCGGCCGCCGCTCTCAGGCCGTCATCATCAATTACTGAAAGACTGCATGGTATCGTACCCGCGACAGTGCAAATGACTTTAATCGACCGCGAAGTATCCGCCAAAACCGTGTCTCTGACGATCCATTTTTTTTCATATTTCCCGAACCTGTTGACGGTTTGATCGCTAAGCGTTATGGTATCGTTTATCGAAACCAGGGTATCAGGGGAATACAGGATTGATGCTTCTGGCCGGTCGAGGCAAACGGTATAAGGCATTGTAGCCAAAGTTTTCATGCCCGCTTGATCAGTCGACTCAACGGTTACCATGCCAGATGCAAGGGAGTCCCGGGGTATAAAAAATGGTGTCAGGATCGTATCCGGTTGCGCAATGTTGAGGTCCCAGAGCGTATCTGGAATGGTGGTGTAGCGGATACGGAAGGATGCCAGTCCGGGGTTTGCGTTGTTTACGGTTATGGCAATACGAACGGTATCATTAATCGATACGGTATCATCCGAAAGACGTGCT
>JAFGOU010000133.1 GCA_016926315.1 Chitinispirillaceae bacterium | reverse complement strand
ACATGCTCCATACAATAAAGGTCACTATTGCCGCGCCGATCACGGTGGGAACGAATAGTTTCGAAACAGTGTCCGCCATCCGCTGGACCGGCGCCCGGGTCCGCTGGGCCTGGGCCACCGCTTCGATAATCTTCGCCAGCAGGGTATCTTTCCCGACCTTTTCCGTCTGCATGGTAAAGGTCCCGTACGTATTGACCGTTGCGCTAATCACGCGGTCACCGCTTTTCCGTTCCACGGGAAGCGGTTCGCCGGTGACCATCGATTCGTCGATGCTGCTGGCGCCTTCGACAACAGTCCCGTCGACCGGAATCTTTTCACCTGGGCGAACGCGAAGGAGATCGCCTCTGACGATCCTGTCGATGGCAATATCGCTCTCACTGCCGTCTGCATCGACCTTCCGGGCATACCGGGGAGAGAGCCTGATAAGGGCCTTGATCGCCGATGCGGTCCTGTCGCGGGCCCGAAGTTCCAGCACCTGGCCGAGAAGCACCAGCGTGGTAATGACCGCCGCGGCCTCAAAATAAACGTTGAGAAGACCATGCTCGTTCTGTAACGTTGCGGGAAAGAGCCCCGAAAACACGACCGCGATCAGGCTGTACCCGAACGCGACCGTGATACCGATGCCGATGAGGGTGAACATGTTCAGATTCCGGGTGACAAGCGATCGCCAGGCGCGCGCGAAAAAAGGGTATCCGCCCCAGAGCACCACCGGCGTTGCCAAAATAAGCTCAAGGTACTGCTCAAGGCGCGGCGGGATACTCTGCACCGCCAGATGGAAGTGGTAGCCCATGGCAAGGATAGCTAGCGGCACGGTCAGGATGGAACAGACAATAAGCCGCCGCGTCATGGAGTTCAGTTCCGCATTCCCGTCTGTTTCATCGATGACCGGGAGTTCAGGTTCAAGAGCCATGCCGCATTTGGGGCATGGACCGGGTTTATACTCACGCACTTCAGGGTCCATGGGGCAAACGTACGCAGTCCCCGGCGGCAGGGTGAAAGGATCACGGGCCGGCGCTCCCGTGTCGGACAAAAAAGCTTCCGGAGAGTTCCGGAATTTCTCAAGGCAGCGGGTTGAGCAGAACCGGTAGGTTATGCCCTTATAGGTATGTGTAGCTGCGTTTTCAGCGTTTACCTGCATGCCGCATACGGGATCACGGACTTCAGGTTCAAGCGTGGTTCCAGCTATTTTCGTTACGGTCATCACTCTCTCCCGGGAATTTCGATGGCAGCCAGGACCTCATCGATCCGCTTTACTATCCTGTTCGCGACAACCGGGGGATCAAGCGTTTTCGTCGCCCCGGCAACGGCATCGACGGTACTATTTTCACTGTTCCACAGGTTGCCGTGTACCGTGCAAATGAGCATATTCGATTCCAGACTTCTGTTGGTGGCGGTAAACCGGTGAAGAAACTTCCTGACCGAACGGTTCAGTCTGGATGACTTCACCGCGTTGAAAACCACGACCGCGCCGTATTCCGCAGGCACGGTGGTACTCAAAGTCTTGAGGTCGACGGTAACGACAGTGATCGCCCTGCCAGAAAGCTTCTCAACAATCATCGTGGTTACCGCATTCTCCAGGTAGCTGTCGCCTTTGGCAATGAGAACGGTAGTACGCTGTGCGATACTGTGCACATCAGGCTGAGTTCGGCCCTGTGCAAAACCTCCTGTCGCGCAGACGATGGTAACCATCACTCCCAGGCAATGACGCACACGGCTGCTCATGTTCTTTTCCTCGTTTTTCGGTTTGATCTACGGATCGGGTGGTGATAATGAATTTATCCTACAACTGTACAAAGAAAGTCTACCGTCATGCCGGAGTTGTTTAATCCGGCATCCATCTTCGATCAAACTCATCACCGGTCGATCCGTGGTCTCCCGAATTTGATACGAGATTCACTGGAATGACGATTTCCTCTTCTGATTCATTGTAATGCAGAGAATCAGGCTAATATCAATATAAAAAAGCAATGCTTATGCCATGGTAATTCTCTTACATAGTATTTGTCCGAAAACCCCTGTTTCCGGCATTCGTCATTCCGACCCGCCTTTGCCAACCAATCCGCTGTCTGCCTGCGCGAAGGCCGGAGCCCAGTGGGAAAGGGTCGACATGACCGGATCCCGTCGTCTGCCGGGATGAGACCGTTAAAAAATGTATAGAAAAACACTTCTGTATGTAAAAAACCAACCAACTCCCGTTACCCGATGATCGATAGCACAATTGACGTGGAACGAATTTTGCTAAAACCTCTATATAAAGCGACATAGACGGGAAAAGGGATTTACTGAAATTGCGGCATAAGAGTCAACGAATTGCGAAATATACGCATAGAGCGGAAGAGTGATTTCGTTACCGGTTCTTTACTTTACACACGAGCATGAGGTCCGGCTCCGATGCTGAACAAAACGATCCGTTTTTTCCTCGAAAACAAGCTGGTGACCTTCCTGCTGCTCTTTTCCCTCATTGCCTGGGGTGTTGCATCGGCCCCTTTCAACTGGGATCTTGGCTTGTTTCCGCGCAATCCCGTTCCGGTAGACGCCATTCCGGATATCGGCGAGAACCAGCAGATCGTCTATACCGAATGGCCCGGACGCTCGCCCCAGGACATCGAAGACCAGGTCTCCTATCCCCTCACCACCGCCCTGCTTGGAATCTCCGGGATCAAGACCATCCGGAGCAACTCCATTTTCGGCCTTTCCAGCATCTACCTTATTTTTGACGATGACGTCGAGTACTACTGGAGCAGGACCCGCATTCTAGAAAAATTGAACTCCCTGCCCGCCGGAACGCTGCCCGACGAACTTGCTCCGGCCCTGGGACCCGATGCCACGGCCCTTGGTCAGGTGTACTGGTACACGCTCGAAGGAAGGGACACGTCCGGCAAGCCTGCCGGCGGCTGGGACCCGCAGGAGTTGCGTACCATTCAAGATTTTTATATCCGGTATTCGCTTACCGCCGCCAAAGGAGTGGCTGAGGTGGCTTCCATAGGCGGGTTCGTCAAGGAGTACCAGGTGGACATCGACCCCAACGCCATGAAAGCCTCAGGGGTCACTGTTGCCCAGGTCATGCAAGCGGTCAAAAAAAGCAATCTCGATGCGGGCGCGCGGACCATCGAGTTCAACAGGGTCGAATACCTGATCAGGGCACTCGGCTATATAAAATCGATAGAGGACCTGGAGGAGAGCGTGGTGGCGGTCAACGACAATGTCCCCATAAGGATCAAAGACGTGGCCAGGGTCAATTTCGGGCCCGCTACCCGGCGGGGTGGTCTTGACAAGGGAGGAGCCGAGGCGGTCGGAGGCGTGGTGGTCGCCCGGTATGGCGCCAATCCCATGGAGGTTATAAACAACGTAAAAAATGCCATCGCCGGGATCACGGCGGGATTGCCGTCGAAGACCCTTCCCGACGGCACGGTCTCAAAAGTGACGATCGTTCCGTTTTACGACCGGACCGGGCTCATCAGGGAGACCCTTGGGACGCTGGAATCCGCCCTTACCGAAGAGATCCTGATCAGTATCATTGTGATCATAATGCTCGTTTTGAACCTGCGGGCGTCCATCCTCATATCGAGCCTGCTGCCCATCGGCGTGCTCATCACCTTTATCGTCATGCGTTTGTCGGGCGTCGACGCCAACATCGTCGCTCTGTCGGGCATTGCCATCGCCATCGGCGTCATGATCGACGTCGGTATCGTGTTCACCGAAAATATCGTCAGGCATCGCGCCTTACCTGAAAACAGGGAGGCAGGGGGAAAGCACCTGGGTACCGTGGTCTACGAAGCTATGGTGGAAGTGGCGCCGGCGGTCATGACCGCGCTCGCGACAACCGTCGTCAGCTTTCTGCCGGTGTTCGCGCTGCAGGCTGCCGAAGGAAAGCTGTTCAAACCGCTCGCCTTTACAAAAACATTCGCCATGCTCGCGGCACTCTTCATCGGCATCGTCGTCATACCGGCGCTGGCCCATCTCATTTTTTCGGTCCGGTCGGATAAAAAGCGGACAACGATTGTCTGGAACGGTATCCTGATAGTTGCCGGGTTGATCATCCTGATCGGTTTTCACGCCTGGCCGGCCCTGGCGCTTATCGGCTTCGGCGCCAACAATCTGCTCGCGGAAAAATGGTCGGGTACCCGCCGCCCTTCGGCAAGTGCGATCAACATCGGTATCGCCCTGTTGACCGTGGTCTATTTTTTGACCATTCACTGGATGCCACTCGGTGCCCGGAACGCTACCCCGGTCAATTTCCTGTTTGTCTGCGTTATTGTCGGCGTTGTCCTGGGTGCGGTCATGACCGTCATTCATTATTACGCCGTGCTTCTCACCTGGTGTCTGGCCAACAAGGGGAAATTTCTTCTGATGCCCCTGTCCGTAGTGGCGATCGGGACCGTCATCTGGCAGGGTGTCGACAACGTGTTCGCGCCGCTGCCGGGCTTTCTAAAGAAAACATCCGTCTGGCAATCCGTATCGCGGGCTTTTCCCGGCATGGGAAAAGAGTTCATGCCCACGCTCGATGAAGGTTCGTTCCTGTTGATGCCAACGACCATGCCCCATTCGGGCATTGAGGAGAACATCGAGGTCATACGATTGCTTGACATGAAAGTTAATGCCATTCCCGAAGTCGATGCAACGGTCGGCAAATGGGGACGCGCTGGTTCAGCGCTCGATCCGGCGCCCATCTCCATGTTCGAAAACGTCATCAACTACAAAACGGAGTACGCCCTCGATGAAAACGGTCATCGCCTGCGGTTTAAAACTGACAAAAAGGGCGCTTTCCTGCTTAAAGACGGGGACCGATACGATCCGGCGCAGGGATTCAAAGCGATCGACCCTGACCTTCTGATCCCGGATAAAAACGGAAAATATTTTCGCCAGTGGCGCCGCGAAATAACCTCTCCGGATGATATATGGCGCGATATCGTGAGGGAGTCAAACATTCCCGGCATGACCTCGGCGCCAAAATTACAGCCGATCCAAACCCGTCTCGTGATGTTGCAAACCGGGATGCGCGCTCCCATGGGAATAAAGGTATACGGCCCGGACCTGAACACGATAGAAAAAACAGGGTATGACCTGGAGCGTCTCCTGAAAAACGTTCCCGGCGTGGAAGGCGCCTCTGTGTTTGCCGACCGGGTCGCAGGCAAACCCTACCTTGAAATAAAGATCGACCGCAAAGCCCTGTCCCGTTATGGCCTGACCATCGATGACCTGCAGATGCTGATCGGCAGCGCCATCGGCGGAATGAAACTTACCACCACCGTGGAAGGAAGGGAGCGTTTTCCGGTACGCGTCCGGTATGCAAGGGAGTTACGGGATAATCCCGAAGAGTTGAAAAGGGTGCTCATTCCCGCTCCGTCAGGAATGCAGGTGCCGCTTGGGGAGCTGGCGGAGATCACCTACACCCGCGGACCCCAGATGATAAAAAGCGAAAATACGTTCCTTGTCGGTTACGTCATTTTCGATAAAAAACCTGACTTTGCCGAAGGCACTGTAGTGGCGAACGTGCAGGACTATTTGAGCAAAAAAATCAAAGATGGCGAATTCGTCGTTCCCGCAGGCGTGCATTATTTTTTTACCGGCAACTATGAAAACCAGGTCCGCGCCACAAAACGGCTCATGATGGTGGTACCCATCACCCTGCTCGTCATTTTCCTGATCCTCTATTTCCAGTTCAGGTCAGCGATCGTTTCGGGCATGGTTTTTTCTGGAATATTCGTGGCATTTTCCGGAGGATTTCTGATGCTCTGGCTGTACGGCCAGGGCTGGTTCATGAATTTCTCCCTGGCGGGAATGAATATGCGCGATCTTTTCCAGATGCATACCATCAATCTGAGCGTGGCGGTATGGGTGGGGTTTATTGCCCTGTTCGGAATCGCCACCGACGACGGGGTGATTATGGGGACCTACCTGTCGCAGGTTTTTAAAAAGGAAAAACCGGCGACCGTCGCTTCGGTCAGGGAATCCGTTGTGCATGCCGGAAAAAAAAGGGTGCGTCCGGCCATGATGACCGCCGCCACGACCATTATCGCGCTTGTTCCCGTATTGACCTCGACCGGAAAAGGGGCCGACATCATGGTCCCTCTGGCCATTCCGCTTTTCGGCGGAATGATCCTTCAGGTGATGACCATTTTCGTCGTACCCGTGCTGTACAGCATGTGGCGGGAGCGGCAGATCACGCGGAAAGGCGCCACCCCATGAAAACGGCATATCGAATAGCATGCATCGTTACCGTTCTCCACCTGTTGGGATTGTTTCCCCTGCATGCCGAAGAAACGCTCGACCGTTACCTTGCCGAAGCCGCTCTAAACAATCCCGGCCTCAAGAGCAGCTTTAATGAATACATGGCCGCACTTGAAAAGGTACCCCAGGCGGGAGCGCTGCCCGATCCGCAGTTGACGTTCGGCTATTTCGTATCGCCGGTCGAAACGCGTGTCGGACCGCAACGGGCCCGCGTTTCCGCTTCACAGATGTTTCCCTGGTTCGGCTCGCTCAAGGCTAAAAAAGAGGCATCGGTCCTTTTCGCAAAATCGAAATACGAGGTGTTCGAAGAGGCGAAATCCCGTCTGTTTTATGAGGTCAAATCAGCCTATTATACCCTTTATTACGCGCAAAAAGCGATTGCCATCACCGGCGAGAACATCGATATCCTCAAAACCTTTCGCCGGCTCGCTCTTTTAAAGGTCGAATCGGGGATGGCCTCTGCCGTGGATGTGTTTCGCGTGGAAATGGAAATCGCGGACACGGAGAACCAGCTCGCACTGCAGAAAGACGGTTTTTTCGCCCTGCAAAGCGGCTTCAACAACCTTTTACATACGGACGAAGAGCGGGCCGTGGCTCTTCCCGACACGCTGACGACCAGTGAACAACCGGTCTTTGATCGCAAGGCCGTGCTGGATAGTATACGAAACGGCAACCATCAGATCCTGCGGGCGGCGTTTATGGAAGCGTCGTACAAAAAACAGGTGGTCGCCGCCAGAAAAGCGGGTATGCCCACTATCATGCTGGGGTTTGACTATGTCGTGGTAGGAAAGAGCATGAATCCGATGACCGCTCCATCCGAATCGGGCAGGGATGCCTTCGTGTTCCCCATGATCGGCCTGTCCATACCTCTGTACCGGCATACCTACTCCTCCATGGTCAAAGAAGCGGTTTTTATGCAGAAATCTACCGAAGAGGCGGGGCGCGACAAGGTCAACGTTCTGGAAACGGCCTTTGCCAACGCGGAAAAAGAGTACAAGGACGCCCAACGGCGCCTGCCGCTTTTCAATGGCCAGGCCGCACGCGCGCAGAATGCCCTGAACATTCTTCGTACCGAATACGAAAGCAGCGGGAAAAACTTTGAGGAGGTATTGCGAATGGAACGCATGCTTTTAGAATATAAGCTGCAAACCGAAAAGGCGCGCTCCGATATAGGGGTGACCATCGCATCGATACGGTATTTGACGGGAAAATGAACCCGACGTCAACGACATTTCAGGAAGGACGATTGCCATGAAAAGGACGCTGCTATCAAACAAACGGTATATAATTACCGTCGGCCTGACCCTCACGGCCGGAGTGCTCCTCGGGTGGCTCCTTTTTCGCGGGCCAATGGATGCCACGGTGCCGCACGGCGAAGCAGCCGGTCCTGCCGCAAAGGACGAAAAAACAGTCTGGACCTGTTCCATGCACCCTCAGATCAGGACGACCCAACCCGGCCAGTGTCCGATCTGCGCCATGGATTTGATACCCTTGCAAGAGGACGGCGCTCTTGAATCGACGAACTCGCCCGACGAAATCCGCATGACGGCATCGGCCATGAAAATCGCGGATATACAGACAATCACTGTTCAAAAAGCCTTTCCGAATAAAACGATCTCCCTGCTTGGCAAGGTAAAACCCGACGAAACAAGCATTGCCGAACTCACTGCCCGTTTCGGCGGCCGTATTGAAAAGCTGTATGTGAATTTTACCGGCCAGAACGTGGGAAAAGGGGAAAAACTCGCCACGATTTACTCCCCTGCCCTGATGACCGCTCAAAAAGAGCTGATCGAAGCCCGAGCGGGCGATAACAATCCCGCACTGTATAAAGCGGCCCGGAACAAACTCAAGCTTTGGGACCTGACCGACGACCAGATCGACGCCATCGCCGAACAGGGAGAAGCCAACACCTTCTTCGATATCCTTTCGCCCATCACCGGAACGGTCATGCAACGTAATGTCAGCCACGGAGACTATGTCAAGGAAGGGAGCACCTTGTTTCAGGTGATCGATTTGAAACGGGTCTGGGTGATGTTTGAAGCCTACGAGAGCGACCTCTCCTGGGTGAAAACCGGCGATAAGGTGGAATTCACCATCCCCTCACTGCCGGGAAAAAGTTTCAGCGGTCGCGTCGCCTTTATCGATCCGCTTATCGATCCCGCCACCAGGATCGCACAGGTGCGCGTTGAGATCGGGAATCCGGGACACCTGCTCAAGCCGGAGATGTTCGCGAACGGTGTCGTGACCTCTAAAATCGCCGGGAACAAAAAAGAGCTGCTGATACCTAAAACAGCGGCGCTCTGGACCGGCAAGCGCGCGGTTGTGTATGTAAAGCTTCCCGGACGCGGACAGCCGACCTTCACTTATCGTGAAATAGTCCTGGGACCATCGGCGGGAGAATTTTATGTGGTACACAGCGGACTTGCGGAAGGGGAAGAGATCGCGGTTAACGGGGTT
>JAFGOU010000132.1 GCA_016926315.1 Chitinispirillaceae bacterium | reverse complement strand
TTGACTATTATTGTACCTGTTCCGGCCCGATCTTTTATTCTAGCCCCGGAGATCGAATACAGAGTTCCTTCATTCGGGCGCGGCTGAATTCCATTCAGAAGTACGAGCTTGCGAAAAGGAGGAGGGGCGATTGTGGAGGCGCGCTGCAGGGGAGAGCGTGTCGAGGTATTATACGGCTTGCATTTTGCCTTCATTCTCTGGCTGTGCTGCTTGAACACGGTCATCTCCGTGCTATTGTCGGAAACGCCGAAATTGGGATCGTTGTTCCGGTCCGGGAACCACCAGAAGGCCGAGCCGTTGCCGCCCGATTGCTCGAGCGTTTCGAATGCTGCCTGCCACCACTGGGCCCGGGTTCCATACTGGTTGTTGTCGTGCATGTTGAACTCGCCCATGAAAAACGGTTTTTTGCACGAATCGCGCGAGTCGTCGACCCAATGTTTTATGAGCGCCTGTGTCTGCTGAATATTCAGCGCGGCCCAGCCTTCGGTGGGGTAGGGATGGGCCGAGGTGAAATCGATCCACTCTGATTTTTGCACGTACACAAAGGGATTGCCTTCGTTGCCGCCGAAGCCGTAGCGCTGTTCGTGTCCTTCGATACCGGCGCAGACCATGTGGTTGGCATCGATGCTTTTAATGAACCGGGCCATGGTATCGACCCAGGCGCGGAGTGTTGTTCCGCTCGCGTTTTCATTCGGGGTCGCATCCTGGTAGCGGGGCTCGTTCATCAGGTCCCAGGCGAAAATCGTTTTTTCATCTTTATAGGCGATTTTGGAATAATGGTTGACATGGTTCAGGACATAGCGCACGTAGTTTTTATATTGATCGAAACAACCCGGACACATTTGACGGTTGAAAAAACGCCACCTGCCCGGGTGTCCGTTCTGGACCCCTTCCCATGAGAGGCGCTTGTCGATTCCGCCGTACGCTTCCCAGTAATTCTCGAGCGTGGGGATTAAAAAAATGCGATTTCTTCGGGCGGATTCGACGACATAATCAATCAGTTTGAATTGCGCCTCATGATAAACCCCTTTTTGGGGCTCGAAACCGTTCCACGTCTCATGGCTGAACAGCCAGAACCGTATGACCGAAATGCCGGCATTCGTCATCCGCTGCATGTGCGCGTCGATTCTGGTTTTGTCGATATACCGCGCCTCGATAACCGAATCGTTTTGATCGCTCCACCCGTCTCCAAAGGTGAAAAAGTCGTACACATTGGTTCCGGCAAAGTAATACGTGCTGTCGCCGCAGCAGAATTCAACGCCGCACCTTTTAACGAAGTGAGCGGGCCAGTTTTGGGAAGCGAAGGCGGGGATAGTGAAAGCAAGGAGGGCGATTAGGATCCGGTAGCGGTTTTGCAGCATGATATAATCTCCTGGTCAATATAGAGATTAGTGGGCACAATCTTCGGGTTGGTTTTAGAACCTTGCAGAAACTATGCTATCATTACGGCGCATCAGCGCTTACTCATGCTTCTTATTACGGCAATAATCAAAAAGTCAAAGTACTCTTGCAACACGGTGCAGATGTAAATTCTAGTGAAAGGGTAAAATTTGCAAACGATTTCATCTTTTCCGGTTTTTACGAACTCACCGTCAGCATACGCCATTGCAGAAACTGCAGCAGAACCAATACCAGGGTGTTACGCGATGCATTTTTCCACCGGGTCATGTGCTTCGCAGCAGTTCCCGCGCATGCCGGAGCGCGATGGACGAGTCACCGCCGAGCATTCTCGCGATCTCCTCGACCCGTTCGCTCTCCTTGAGCCGTATTACCCGGGTGACCGTGCGTTCTCCGGACACCTCTTTGTAAACGTGGTAGTGGCGGTCTGCGGCGCCCGCGATCTGGTGCAGGTGGGAGATGCAGAGAACCTGGTGCGTTTTTGACAGGCCAAGAAGGGATCGGGCAACATTGCCGGCGAGCATGCCGCCGATACCGGTGTCGATTTCGTCGAAGATAAGGACCGGGATGCGGTCGTGTGTTGACATGACGGTCTTAATGGCGAGCATGAGGCGGGAGATTTCACCGCCCGACGCTGTTTTTGAGAGCGGCAGGAGGGGTTCTCCGGGATTGGTCTGGACCATGAATCGCGCCAGCTCCAGGCCGTTGGGACCGGGTTCGGCGCAGGAGGCATAGACGGTTTTCCAGCACCCTTTCAAAAATCCCAGATCCTGCATGATCCGGGTGATTTCCCGGTCGAAATCGCGGGCTGCTTTTGCCCGCGCGCGGCCCAGCTCCTTGCCGGTTTTCATGCAGGCGGCCAGGGTGTTTCTGAGGTTTTTCTCAAGTTCGGCCCGGTCGGCATCGGCATTGCCGATGGCATCGAGGTTTTCCCTGAGTGATTCCGCCCTGGCTATCAGGCCGTCGTGGTCGCAGGAATGTTTTTTCTTCAAACGCTGGATTTTCGCGAGACGGCTGTTGAGGTATTCGATGCGTGAGGGATCGGCCCCTCCGCCGATCCGGTCGAGGTAGGAAGCGGTGAATGTTTCAAGCTCGGTAAAAACCGAGAGGGCGTTGCCCACGTCGGCGATCCATGGGGCAGCCGAGGGGTCGTATCGGGTAAGGACGTCAAGTTTTTTGCGGACCGCTGAGATCCGTTTTTCGATTGAGTCTTCCGATGACGCGAGGAGCGAGAGGATATCCGAAGCGGCGGCGCTCCGCTCCGCCGATGAGGAGAGGAGCCGGAGCTCGGTCTCGAGTTCCTTCTCCTCGCCGGAGCGCAGGGAGAGCGCCGCGATCTCCTGGTACTGGAAGTCAAGCACCTCCCTGCGCTCGGCAAGCGCGGCCGCCCTTGCCGCAAAAGCGGCGCAAACGGAACGCGTCGAATCGTAGGCATGATACGCGGCGGCATATTCGTTTTTGATATCGGCTACCCAGGGAAGATCGTCGATGACCGAGCCGTGGGTTTCTTCATTGAGCAGGGACTGGTGCTCGTGCTGGCCGTGCAGGTCGACGAGCAGATCGCCGAGCCGCTTGAGCGACGCGAGGGTGATGGGCGTCTCGTTGACCAGTATCCTGTTGCGGTCGCTGCGGCTGACCTTCCGCCGGATGACGAGCCGGTCATCGGTAAGGTCGATAGCGAGATCGTCGAGAAGGGCCTTGATCCCCGGCCGCGGGGGACGGACCTCGAATACGCCGCTTACCTCGGCCTCGTCGGAGCCCATGCGTATCTGCTCAATCGAGGCGCGTTCGCCCAGAAGAAGACTTATCGCGCCCACGAGGATGGACTTGCCGGCGCCGGTCTCTCCGGTAAAGACCGAGAACCCCTTGTCGAATTCGAGCGACAACTCCTCGATAAGCGCGAAGTTCCTGATGGATAGTTCACGGATCATGGCTCATCCGCGCTCCGTTTGGACACTTTTCCCCAGGAGAGTTTGTTGCGCAGCAGGGAAAAGTACGACTGTTCAGCTAGCTGGATCAGGTTGGTGCCCACGCCGCCGCAGGAGATGGTGACTTCGTCGCCGCTCTGAAGCCGGGCGGAATCAAGCCCGTCTGCGCAGAGCAGAAGGTCGGGGTTTTTTTCGTTGACGCGAAGGCGGATCGGTTTTTCAGCGGGAAGAACGATCGGCCGTTCGTTGAGCGAATGGGGGCAGATCGGCGTCAACAGCATGGCCTTGACCGTGGGTTCAACGATCGGTCCGCCGCAGGAGAGCGAATAGGCGGTCGATCCGCTGGGTGAGGCGATGATGATGCCGTCGGCGTGAAAATCCGCGATAAAGTCGCTGCCGTACCAGGCGGAAACGGACGCCAGTTTGGGGATATTGATGCGGTTGATGAAGATGTCGTTGAGCGCGTTGAAACGGCAGATTTTTTCATTTCTGCGGGTCAGGCACGCATCAAGGACCAGTCGGCTGATGATCGAGTAATTTCCTTGTTTGATTTTTCCAAGGCTGTGTTCCAGGTCGTCCGGTCCGATGTCCGTGAGAAACCCGAGGCCCCCGAGATTGATTCCGATCACCGGTTTCTCCGTAAAGCGGCAGAGGTGGGCGACCGAGAGAAACGTGCCGTCGCCGCCGACCGATATCACCGCATCGCTTGCGTCGACCAGCGTTTTTTCATCAGGGGCGATCGAGGTCCCGGGCGGCGTCAGGGGCGCGAGGAACGGATGGTAATACACCGGCACGCTCTGTTCCCTTGACCAGGCAACGATCCGGGCGACCATTTCGTTCAGGCCGGGATACGCGCTGAACGCCACGACGCCAAATGAGGTGATGGGGCGCATAGGCATCCTTTACATGAGTTGAAAGTCGCGAGTTGACAGTCGCCAGTAAGGAAAATGCCCGATCAAGACGATTCGCCGTCAACGGGCAACCATGCTATATCCTGAATTCAAAATACTTCTCGATCATCTCGGGAAACCCGGGCCATCGTTCAACGATTGCCTGGTCGTTGATGGTGGTTGACCCGGCGCAGGAGAGTCCCGCCATCGCAAACGCGCCGCCAATAGGTGCGGGAAGCGGTTCAATCAGGTCGAACCCGTCGTACTCGCCCGATCCCTTGATGATGAA
>JAFGOU010000131.1 GCA_016926315.1 Chitinispirillaceae bacterium | reverse complement strand
GCATAAGCTTGACCGGCCACCGCTGCTGAATTTTCACCGTCGCCTGGAGATTGTTGACCGGACGGCGGGGAGCGGCGTGTTCGCGGTGCGGGACAGCGGTTCCTCCCGCGCGGCCCGCTCCCTTGAGATCGCGCTCGCGCCGTGGCATCCGGGGCAGATCGCGGCCGATTCGGGACTCACCATGGCCGGCCGCCTGGTGTTCAACCTGTCCCGGTCAACGCCGCTGGCGGCCATGGCAGGCCGCGAACCAGTTGCCGTCACCGGCACAAGCGATCCGCGTTCATCCGTCCGGCCGCTCGTGGTTATCACGCTGTCCGACGGGTCGTCTATTGCCGTCCCGCTTGCAGGTATTGCCACCTGCGGGCAGCTTATCGACGCGATCGCCGGCCATCCGGAGAACAACGGAAAGGCGGTCGCGCGCATTTCAGGATGGCGCACCGGTCAGATGTTCGATTCGCAGTTCTTCTGGCACCTGTTCGAGAACGTCACTTTTTCCGGCAGGAGTTACGCCACCGACCAGACCATACTCCAGACGATAGCGGAACGGGGGAAATTCAGTCTGTCAATCACGGTCCCTGCCATGGCGATCGGCTGGCTCCTGGCTATGGTGCTCGCCTGCCTGGTGGCGTTTTACCGCGGCGGGCTGGTGGACCGGGTGACCGTTTTTGTCACGGTGCTCGGCATGTGCGTGCCGTATCTCACCTATATGCTGGTCGGGCAGTGGGTCATGTTTACCGTGGCTCCGGAATATGCTTCCGGACTGTCAAGTCCTTTCAGCATATACGTTCCCGTGCTTATAGCCGTCGTTGCCAACCTCGGCGGTTCGGTCCGGTTTTACCGCGTCATATTTCTGAACGAGGTCAACAAGGACTACGTGCGTACCGCACGGGCAAAGGGCGTCCCTCTCAGCGGCATCCTGTTCAGGCATGTCATTAAAAACTGCATGCTCCCGATATTGACCGACGTGGTCACGGCAATCCCGTTCCTGATCATGGGCGCGTTGATCCTTGAAAAATTTTTCGGCATTCCCGGGCTCGGCGACATGTTCCTGTCCAGCATCACCTCCCGTGACGTCCCGGTCATAACCGGACTTACGTTTTTTACGACAATCCTTTTTGTCATAAGTCTTTTATTGACGGATATTCTCTACGCCGTTGTCGATCCAAGGATACGGTTACGATGAAAACACAGCAGCCTGTACACGGCAGGAGCCTGTGGAACGACGCGTACCGGCGGCTGCGCCGCGATCCGGTTGCTGTCGGCTGTTTTCTGGTGATCGCATTCTACACACTGATCGCAATCATCGGCCCTGTTATTTTATCAGACTGGGATATCGACTATAACTATGAGTTGAGAAACCGGGCCCCGTTGTCAGGATTTGTCCTTGGAACCGACGGCCTCGGCCGGTCGGTAGCGCAGAAGACCCTTCTGGGAGCGCACGTCTCCATGACCGTCGGTTTTATGGCCAATGTAATCGCCATACCGCTCGGGCTGCTGCTCGGCGCCTTGGCCGGGTATTTCGGTCGGCGGATTGATGATGTCATCGTATGGTTCTATGCCACCGTATCGAGCATTCCCAGTATCATACTGCTCATTGCGCTTAAATTCGCCTTTGCCGATAAGAAAATATTCGGCGGCACGCCTTTTGAGCTCGACCTGGCCGGAATGGCCGGAGTGTACATCGCCCTGGGCGTGATAAGCTGGATCTCTACATGCCGCCTGGTCCGTGCGGAGACCATGAAGATCAAGCAACTTGATTACATAGTTGCGGCGCGTGCGGCCGGAAGGAGGGACCTGAGCATTATTTTCCGCCATGTCCTGCCGAACGTCATGCATATCGCGATAATCAATTTTTCGCTCGGGTTTGTCGGGGCGATCGGCGCCGAGGTGATACTGAGCTTTCTCAATATCGGGGTACAGGACCTGCCGAGCTGGGGCAGGATGATCAACGACGCGCGCATGGACCTTGTGGTCGGACGCTGGTGGGAGCTTGTTTCGGCAAGCACGGCAATGTTCATCATTGTTCTGGCATGGAACATTTTCGGAGACAGATTAAGGGATGCATTGGACCCGAAACTGAAATAAGCATGATCAATAATAATTTTTTAGCTAAAGGCTTCTGTTTGGGTATCGGGTGGGCGAGTGTGTGCTTGATTGAGGCTTCGTTTGACCCGTACCCTCAAGCTGATGGCGCGTTGAAATAAAGACAGCGTTGTATTAAAGCAATGATCGGGCATACGATGCTCATAATTAAAAACCTTAAAACATATTTCAGCACCGAAGACGGCACTGTCCGTGCAGTGGATGGAGTCGGTTTTCGTGTTGATAAAGGAAAATTGTTCGCGCTTGTCGGCGAAAGCGGCTGCGGCAAGAGCATCACGGCCCTTTCGATCATGCGGCTCATCGACTGCCCTCCGGGAACCATACGCGCGGACGCGGTGACGCTCGACGGAATTGACGTGCTCCGTCTTTCCGAGCGGCGGATGCGCGGGGTGCGCGGCGGGCTCGTCAGCATGGTTTTTCAGGAACCGATGTCGTCGCTCAATCCGGTATTTACCTGCGGCAACCAGATTACGGAGGCGCTCGAGCTCCACCGTGGACTGCGCGGCGCGGACGCGCGCGAGCTGGCGGTAGCCATGCTGGCGAAGGTCGGCATTCCGGACCCGGCGCGGCGTTATGACGAATACCCTCACCAGATGTCGGGCGGCATGCAGCAGCGGGTCATGATCGCCATGGCGCTTTCGTGCGGTCCGAAGCTTCTCATCGCCGATGAGCCGACTACGGCGCTGGACGTTACGATACAGGCGCAGATACTGGATCTGATCAAGGAGCTCCAGAAAAAGGAACAGCTCAGTATTCTGCTCATCACGCACGACCTGGGGGTCGTGGCGGAGGTCGCGGACGAGGTGGGCGTCATGTACGCATCGCGGCTCTGCGAAATCGCCGGGGTAAAAACGCTGTTTGAGAAACCGCTGCACCCGTACACCGAAGGACTTTTCAAATCGCTTCCGCGGCTCGGCGAAAAAAAAGAACGGCTCGAAACCATTCCGGGCAGCGTGCCGAACCCGCTCGAGTTTCCGCAGGGGTGCACCTTTCATCCCAGGTGTTTTCTGACGAAAAAACTCGCCGAAAAGGCAGACGGCTCACAGACGGCGATGGTTGAATGTGCCGGAGAGCAGGTGCGGGTACTCAGACGGTGTGCCGCCGAAATGCCGCCCCTGCGTGAAATTCACAAGGGTCATTGGTGTTCATGCTGGGAGTGCGAAGGATTTAAGGAAGGGAAGGAGACAGACCCATCAGGAGCATAAAGAAGAATATTTTTGGGCGTGCCCCCTTCGGGGTCGGCGTGGCTCCGGGCTGCCCGCTGGTCGGTCGCTTCGCGACTGGCCTTCGGCCACCCTCCGCTTGCCTCACGCAAAGGCTTTTTAATCGTTTCGAAGTTCTGGTTTTAATTCCACTAAACCTCGTGGGTGGGGGTAAACTGCAGTACAATCCTGCAATGAAGGTGCCCCTGCCTTTGCCGAAGCGGCTACGCGCAGGCAGGCACCCCCTACCCAAACAGGTTCCTTTAGCAAAAATGAATTATGAATACTGCTTTAAATAAACCTCTTCTTTCCGTAAACGGTCTCAAGGTCTATTTTGAGGCGCGCGCGGAAGGTTTTTTATCAAAGCCGAAGTGCGTCCGCGCGGTTGACGGGATCGATTTCACTATTGACAAAGGCAAGACGCTCGGACTCGTGGGCGAGAGCGGGTGCGGAAAAACCACGGCCGGCAGGACCATACTTGGTCTCATCCCGGCCACGGCGGGCACTGCGGTGTTTGACGGCATAGACCTCTTCCGGCTCGAGCCGAAGGGGTGGCGGGAAATCCGCAGGCGGATGCAGATCGTATTCCAGGATCCCCTGAGTTCGCTCAATCCGCGCATGACCATCGCGGAAATCGTTGAGGAGCCGCTCCTCGTGCACGACCGCCTCGGCCGCCGGCAGCGGCGCGCCCGCTCGGCCGAACTCCTGGAACGGGTCGGCCTCTCCCCGCGCTGTTGCAGCCGCTATCCGCACGAATTTTCCGGCGGCCAGCGCCAGCGCATCGGCATTGCGCGGGCCCTGGCAAACCGGCCGGAATTCATCGTGTGCGACGAACCGGTAAGCGCGCTCGACGTATCCATACAGGCGCAGATACTCAACCTGCTCGATGACCTGCAGAAAGAGTTCGGCATCAGTTACCTGTTTATCGCGCACAATCTGGCGGTCGTGGAGCACTTCGTCGACGAGGTGGCGGTCATGTACCTTGGCCGGATAGTGGAAAAGGCTGACAGGGATTCCCTGTATGCGCGTCCCGTTCATCCTTATACCAAGGCGCTGCTCTCCGCGATCCCGGTGCCTGACCCGGAGCGTAAGGCAGCGCGGAGGATACTTCCCGGAGAGACACCGTCGCCGGTCAACCCCCCGGCAGGCTGCGTGTTCCATCCGCGCTGCCCCTTGACACGCGAGATCGCGCAGAAGTCCGGCGCCAGAGAAACTGCGGTGATTAAAACCGGGGGAGAGGAGGTGCGGATCATGCGCCGGTGCATGAGGGAGCCGCCGGAGCTAAAAACCATTACTGACGCACCAGGCCACTGTCATGCATGTCTGCTGGTGTAATGTTCCCCTCCCTGACGGGGAGTGAAAAAAGCGGAAGGTCAGATTTCAACAATTCCTCTGAATGTCATTTTCGCCGGCCCCGTCAAATACACCGGGCTTGTCTCTTTCCCGTCCCATTCGACGGTCAGGTCGCCGCCGGGCAGGTGAACGATGACGCTGCCGCCGAGCTTCCCGTTGATGATGCCGGCCACCACGGCCGCGCAGGCGCCGGTCCCGCAGGCCTGTGTTTCGCCGCACCCGCGTTCCCAGACGCGCATGCGGATTTCCTTCTTTGAAATAATCTTTACAAATTCGACATTGGTTTTTTTAGGGAAGAACGGATGGACCTCTATTTTTTTTCCCCATATATGCACGAGCTCGTCGGTCGGGTGCTCGTCAAAGACGACCGCGTGGGGATTGCCCATGGACACGGCGGTTATATAAAAGAGCATGTGCTCCACATGGAGTTTCTCATCGATTGCCCTGCCCGAGACCTTCAGCGTGGGAACCTGGGGAGCGGCAAGGACCGGCTTCCCCATGGTAACGCGGACATGGCGGTTATCGGTGAGTGCGGTTGCCACGGGGCCCGCACCGGTTTCGAACAGAAGGGAGCGTTTTTCCGAAAGTTTCAGCG
>JAFGOU010000012.1 GCA_016926315.1 Chitinispirillaceae bacterium | reverse complement strand
GAAACAACCCGAGGCAGTACGAGCTCTGGTGTCAGATCGGCGGAAATATCGTGAACAGGGGCACATGGATCAATGCGCAGAATACGCTCACCGACAGCATCGCTCAGGAGGTGCGTCTTGACAAAAGGTGTACGATCGGCGCGCCTTTTTTATTCGACGGTATGTGGCCCGAGGGACCCTACGTCTGGCAGAAAGACGGCAACGCCCTTGGCGGCGACTCCCTGCGGTTACTGCGGCTCGATTCCCTCTCCGCCGCTTCTCAAGGCATTTACCGGTGCGGCCGGGACACCGCCTGGTCGCGCTTCATTACGGTGTTGTGGGATACGACCGTTAGCATAGGGGATAAAAGAAAGCGGATGGGCGGCACACCGCCGGCCATCGGCTGCGCTATCGCCTCCGGCATGGTTCCGGCCGTCCGGTTCTGGACGCCGTATGCGTGCGGCTATTCACTATCCGTTTATGATATCCGGGGCAGGCTTGTTGCCGCTGGTACGTCGCAGGTCTCTTCCGGATTCCACCTGATTGCCGTCCCGCGACAGGGGCTGGCTGCCGGAACCTATACGATCGCGTTTCGTGCGGCGCATTTTGAAAAGGCAATGAGGTTCGCAATCGCCCGTTGAGTGAAGCCGGTTGCGCGTTGTGGAGCCTGGTTACTTGACGGAAAAGGAGTCGTCCATGTGGTACTTGAGTTCCACGGTATCGCGGCGGGCGGGAGTTTTTTAACGGTAAAAAAAGGGGGGCGGCGTTATATTATTAGGGTCTATGTGCGCTTCTTCCGAACAATCAGAATCGTGCCCGGCAAAAGGGGTTTTGAAGTACCCTCATTGCCGTATCATATAACCTCAATCCAACGCATCCAAGGGGCCTATGACCACAGTAAACCTTACGGAACAGGGATTAAAAACAAGCAGCTTTTCAACGCTTTCCGGCGTTGAGGAATTTTACATTACCGGAACGGCGCCCGAGGGCCTTTCGTTCCGGGAATCCCTCGATGAGCTGGCTGATTCGTATCGTACCACGCTCCTCGATAATAACCTCGACGAATCGACCCAGCAGTTCGTCCGCCTCATGCTCAGCGACAGCGCGAACGAACAGGAGGGACTTCTTGATTCGGAGCTCTACGGCATGGTCGGGAACGGCGCGGTCTCCATCATCGAGCAGAGCCCGCTCGACGGCGGTCCGGTTGGATTTCTCGCCTATCACATCAAGTCCGCGACCGGCTCGTTCCGTCAGAAGGGGAGTCCCGACTCCCATGGATTTCAAAACAGAAGCGTTTGCACCAAAGGACGCGCGTATTCGCTGTTGTGGTCGACCGGATTCACCGGCGATGCGGTGATGGATTCGGAAACCCAGACGCGCCGGATTTTTTCCAGCCTGGCCTCATCGCTTGCGGCACATACGATGACCATCAGGAACAACATGGTCAGGACATGGGTTTTTGTCAGGGATATCGACAACCATTATGCCGGAATGGTGAAAGCGCGGCGCGAATATTTCGAGTCCATCGGGCTCACGTCAAAAACTCGCTACATCGCCAGTACCGGTATCGAAGGTAAAAACGCCGACTGCAAGTCGCTCGTGTATCTTGACGCCCTGTCGATCGGCGGGCTCAGCGAGGAACAGATCGTGCGCATGGAGGCGCCCCGTAACCTTTCGAGCACCATCGTGTACGGCGTGACCTTCGAACGCGGGACGCGGGTGCGTTTCGGCGACCGTTCCCATTTGTATTTGTCAGGAACCGCAAGCATCGATAAAACCGGCGCCACGCTGTATCCCTGCGACGTAAGAAAACAGGCGGAGCGGACGTTTGACAATATCGAGGCGCTGCTCGCCCCGCACAGGGCGACAGTGGAAAACATGCAGTACCTGATGATCTACCTGCGCAACCCGAAACATTACCCGTTCATCCAGGACATTCTTGCGGAACGGCTGCCCGACACCATGCCGGTTATGACGGTCCTGGCGCCGGTGTGCAGGCCGGGCTGGCTGTTTGAGGTGGACGGACTCGGGATTATTCCCGATGAAACCGGATTTCCACCTTTTGCGTAGTAGATAAAAAGAAAGTATTGAGTTAAAGGTCTCCGAATGCTTGTCCTGTCTCTGCCGTAACAAAAATCATCATTTCTGTGTGGCACGGGTTGGCTATCGCCGCTGCTTCGCGGTCAGGCCGTGTGGCAGTCTGTCACTCATCTGACATTTTTTCATTGGCAACAGAACCGGGCCTAAAGTCCCGGCCACACGAGGTAAATTTATTTTGTATTCTATTCTCGGTTGCTTCAGAGGGTAACAATTACATTGGGTCATTCTATAGGAATTTATGTTTTATTCCACTGCCGCTTGTGGGTGTGGGTCGCAGGAGGGTTGAGCCTTCACCGCCGGGGCGCTCCCAACACTCCGCACGAATTCTTTAGCTCAATATGATTACCTTTATTATTCTATTTGTTTTTACTCTTCGCTTATCATCTCTTTTGTCACTGTCTTCAGAGTGACCAGAAACACCGTGACTCCGGCCGCAATAACCCCAAGCAGTATCCTTCCCCATAACACCTGGACAATAATCGCCATGCCGAATCCTATAAAGAGCCAGAGCGCGACGATCGACCATAGTTTTGCTTTCAGCGATACGGCATGATAGCGCCGGTAATTCCTGATGTGACTTCCGAACAAACGGTGGTTGAGCAGCCAGTTATACATCCGGTCCGACCCCCTGAAAAAGCAGGCGGCCGCAAGGAGCAGAAACGGCGTGGTGGGCAGGAGCGGAACGAAAATGCCGATGATCCCGAGCGCCAGACAGAGCGACCCTGCCGCGATAAAGAACCCTTTTTTCAAATTCGGGATCGTCATGGTGTCACGCGTTTCCGATAAGCAGTTCCCGGTAAGATTGACGCATGGTATCGGCGATCTCCCGGTTCTCCCCGAGATGTTCGAGCGCAAAGGCGAGCGCTTCGATGGTCGAGAGACCTTCGCCCTTTACCTGGGGACGCAGGCTTGCCGTGTCGGGATTGAGCGTGATTCTGTTCAGTCTGGTGAGCCATGGATTGCGCCACCAGACGGTTTTTGCCTGTTTCCAGGTGCCGTCGATGGCGATGATGCCGCGCAGGAAAGAGGCGTCGGCGACCGGCTGTTTATTCCGGTTGACAATAACAATCGGGGCAGGGGCGCGATCCGGACCGGTTTTGAGGTACAGGACCCCCCACAGCGAGGGGATCTCGCCGGCGCCCGCGACTTTTTTGAAATTCGGCCATGAGAGACCGGTCAGGATCGAGCTGTTTTTTAAGAGCAGATGGGAGAGCCGGGCCGAGTTCAACACCTTGAACTGCTCCTGCGGATGCTGGAGAATGACCACCCTGAGCCGGGTATCGAGCGCTGAAACGCGGCCGCAGATGCAGGACTTTTTTGACCGGTAGCACCCGTCGCATACCGACGCGCGGTCGAACTTTTGCTTTGCGCGCGGGTCGGTGGGGATGAATGCGTGCGGCATTGCAGGCTCCTGGCGGTTCAGTATAAAAAGATTCCATTTCCGGCAAAGCAGAGTGAAAAGGCGGCCATTGGTAGCGGCTGCCTCAGGGTAAAATAACATTCCGCACACAGACTCTAAACGTTTCCGCTGTTTCCAGACACTAATCTTCAGCAATTACGGGGGAGCTTTCCACGGTCCGGATATTTTTTCGGCGGCAGAAACCGCCTCACCGTCAATCGGTTGATAATCAACGAGTAAGGAGAATTTTATCATGAGGTCATTTCGGGTGAGTATTCTGGTTCTGATGGCAGGAGCCCTTACGGTCATGGCAACGACACGCGAAGTGGCAGTCACCTTTGTCCCCTCGACCCAGGGCAAAAAAATCATCCGCGAACAGATGCAGGGTACCTGTCTGCCGATCTGGAATTCCAAGGAGCTATATGATGAAATCCAACCTGGCCTCGAAACCGCTCGTTATACTCTTTTGCGGTTCCCCAACGGGTCCCTGTCGAACGACTATCACTGGAACGGCAACGGGAGCTATACGGCAGAGGGGATGTGGGTATGCGATTCAGTCGAATATACACCGGGATTCATGTCACAGCTTAAATATCGCGGGACCTCGAAAAATCATTACGGGTTTTCAGGCGCCTCGGCGATCACCGACGGTGATACCGCTACCCTGTGGTGGAGCGATCCGCTGCTCAAAGAGAGCAAGCCCTATTTCTACCTTGAATTCACCCCGAGCGTTCAAGCCGACTCGATCGTCATCTGCTGGGGTAAACACTATGGCGTTGATTTCGTGGTACAGCGGTGGAACGCGCCCGGCGCGTCGTATATAGGGCCGTATCAGGCAGCGTCGAACATCTGGGTCACCGTGGACAGCGTGACCGGCGCTTCGGGCGGGGTGTATGCCGG
>JAFGOU010000130.1 GCA_016926315.1 Chitinispirillaceae bacterium | reverse complement strand
GCCGTACCTTGTCCGCAATCTCCAGTTTTTCCCTTCCGGAAAGTTCCCTGCCGCAGACCAATCGTATCGAGGTGCCGTTCTCACCGGCGAACGTGTCCGCCGCGGTTTCTTCAAACGGGTTTAGAAGATCGAGCCCGAGTATCTCGTCGGCTTTCCGGGCGGCGGCACGACGCAGTGACAACGCGGTTTTTTCGTCCCTGACGATATCCCACAGGGCGGCCATGGCGCGCGGCATGTTCAGGTCGTCGTACACCGCGGCGTAAAAATCGATGAGCGCCTTGCCGGCCGATGCCGGGTCAATGGCGGCCGTATCGGCGGAAACATCTCCCGCCAGCGCTTTCCGAAGGTTGGCGAGACTTGTCGCCGCCGCCCTGACCCCGTCTGTCGAATACGTCAGCGGGCTGCGGTAGTGAGCGCTGTAGCAGAAAAGCCGGTACGCGAGCGGCGGGATTCCCGCCTCTTTGAGTGAATCCACGCTCACGAAGTTCTCCCCCGATTTTGCCATTTTACCTTTGTCAACAACCAGGAACTCGCCGTGCAGCCAGTATTTCACGAATGGCCTGCCCGTCGCGGCCTCGGCCTGGGCGATCTCATTGGTATGATGAACGCGTACGTGGTCGCTGCCGCCGCAGTGAATATCCACCGGTTGGGCCAGGTAGGCGAGCGCCATGGCGCTGCATTCAATATGCCAGCCCGGAAACCCGGCACCCCACGGGCTCTCCCACTCCATCTGGCGCTTCGCGTCCTTTGGCGAGAACTTCCAGAGGGCAAAATCCATGGGCGAACGTTTTTCGCCCATGTCAACCCGCTCGCCCGCCCTGATCGATGCCGGGTCGAGCCGGGCGAACGCAGCGTAGGAGGGGAATCTGAGCGTATCGAAATAGATTCCGTCGCCGGTGCGGTAGGTGAACCCCCTGCGCTCCAGCTCACCGACCATTTTAATCATCGGTGGAATATGGTCTGTCGCCTTCGGGAACAGGTCGGGCTTGAGAATGTTCAGGTCGCTGATGTCGGTCATGAACTTCTGCGTATAATACGCCGCGATGTCCCATACGCTCCTGCCTTCCCGGGCCGCGCCCTTCTCCATCTTGTCTTCACCGGTATCGGCATCGGAAACCAGATGGCCGACATCGGTGATGTTGATGACATGCCTGACGGCATACCCGAGCGACAGCAGCGTCCGCTTGAGCACATCCTCAAAGATATAGGTCCGCAGGTTTCCGATATGGGCCACGTTATAAACCGTCGGGCCGCAGCAGTACATGCCGACCGGATCGTTATGAGGGGAAAAAAGCTCCTTGGAGCGGGTCGCGGTGTTGTAGATCTGAAGGGACGGGATCATTGCGCTGTCCTTTTTTCGTTACAGGATATGCAAGAATACATGACGAGCGGCAGGAACGTCAAGGAAGTCGTAAGGATGGCCGCGAGATCGTGGCGGAAAGGCCGGGCGGCAATAATGGGTAAGCGTGAAAATCACCGGCGAAAGGACGGATGGACGCGTCAACGGAACCGGTATCAGGAGCGTTCCGGTAAAAAGCAAACGCTTCCTCGGGCCTCAGTATTTCATCCGTACAAGGCCGCCACCAGAGACGATCTCACCGATTTTCAGCGGTTCAAAGGCCGCTGTTTCAGTTGCGTTCAGTACGGTTTCAACATTTGCGGGATCGACCACCAGCACCAGGCCGATGCCCATATTAAAGGTGTGGTACATCTCGTCGGTCGCAACGTTTCCGGCCCTTTTGAGGAAGGGATAGATCGGGTCGGGCGTCCACGCCTTTGTGTCGATCAACGCGTCGCAGGAGGAGGGGAGGATACGGTTGACGTTGTCCTGGAATCCACCGCCGGTGATGTGGGCGCACCCTTTAATGAGGTCGCGTTCCATGAGCGCATGAACCGGTCCGTACGAGCGGTGCGGTTCGAGAAGGACCTCGCCGAAGGTTCTGCCGCTGTTCTCGAACGGGTCGCCGTACTTTTTATTCGCAACCTCCCTGACGATCTTACGGGCGAGGCTGAAGCCGTTGGTATGCAGGCCGCTTGACCGGAGTCCGATACAGACGTCTCCTGGAACGATGGCCCTGCCATCGATGATCCTGCTCCGGTCGACCACGCCCACGATGCAGCCTACCAGATCATACTCGCCTTTGGCGTAGACGTCCGGCATCTCCGCTGTTTCGCCGCCGATGAGCACGCAGCCGTTTGATCTGCAGGCGGCCGTGAGGCCTTCAAGAATCTGCAGCGCGATTTCAGGGACCAGTTTATTGATGCCGATATAGTCGAGAAAGAATAACGGACGGGCGCCGAGGACCAGGATGTCATCAACGCAGTGGTTCACGATATCCTTGCCGACGGAGGTATGGACACCCGTTTCAAAAGCGATCTTGACCTTGGTCCCGACGCTGTCGGTTGAAGAAACCAGGACCGGATCGTTCATCGATTTCAGGGAAGCGGCCGAATACATGCCGCCGAACTGGCCGAATCCGCCGACGACATCGCTTGTAAACGTTGTACTGACCATTTCGCCGATGCGTGCTTTTGCCTTGTTCCAGACCGAAACGTCGACCCCTGCGTCGGAATATTTCAGTGATTTCTCCATAGGTTCTTTCGTACCCGGATGTCCCGGGAAAAACAGGTGCGGCAGGCATGTCGTTCCGGACGGAACAATGACCTGCGCCGATTGGTGGCGGTAACGGGTTCTAAAATAAATTATGGCGGATGATTCAATACTGCGTGTTTCCGGAATATCGGCGATTATGCTCCGTTATCAATAAATTCTCTGCGGGGACTGCGGAGGGAAATTATATTTAACAAGCTGAAAAACCATATTTCCGCGGAAACAGTATGATCCCCCGGAGATTTCGGTGCCGGAATACCCGGTTTTCAAAGGAGGTCATCAATGGATCAAAACAAGATTGAACGGAAGCCGATCGCGCATTTTTTCGTAAAAAAACAGCTCCAGATGCGGATGATTACCAGGATAATCATTGCGGTGCTGATCACCACGGTCATCGCGCTTCTGTGCATGTTCGTCGTTTATTTCGTAAAATATGAAACCGTCATAGTATACCGCCTCGACAAAATCACCCAGGACCTTTCGAGGGAGCATATTTTTTTCCTTATCCTGCCCGCGTTTCTGTTCAGCGCCATGGTCAACATTATCGTGGCAACGGGTATCGGCATTTACGCATCGCGAAAATACGCCATACCGATCTATAAACTTGAACAGTGGTGTTCCCTGCTTCTCAAGGGAAAGATGACGGCCATGCTCCTGTTCCGGGAAAAGGAGGAGATGCGGGAGCTTTCCTCAAAATGCAACGAGCTTACCCATTTCCTGCATGAACGTTTTCACCGGATTCAAAACCAGACCGAGGAGCTGAAGAAAACCCACGCCGATCTTGCCGCCGTCAGGAACATCGAAAGGGCGCTGGAAGGACTGGACATCGCCACCGATCCGATTCAGGTGAATACCGGCTTTTATCAAATGGCGCTGGCCCGGGAGAAGGAAAAGAAACGTTAACCGCGGTGACCCGCAGTGACCGGCGCAGGTTTGTGAACGTTATGGCCGAATCGTTGTCCGGGATGGCACAGCAGGAGAAGCGACCTTTAAGACCCCGGGGGTGAGCAGGGGTGATGCAATCGCGCATTTTTCGGCTTGTGACAACCGGCAAGCGGCGTTCTTCAAATTATTTTCAACAGGATACAAAACAGCACGACCCGCAGTTGCAGAACTGCGGGTCGTGCTGTTTCTGAAGGATATTTCGGAACCCGGCTAAAACTTTCTTGTCTGTTCGAAATCCGCCTGCAGGTCCGAAAAGGTGATAAACCGGTTCTGGCTGCCATCGGTAATGAGCGAATCGTACGTCGGCTGCGGTTCGTTTCTCCACGATTTCTTTTTTCCGCCGTCTTCAAGATACATACGCTGGAAATTCTGACGGACGGCGGCAAAGCGGTTTACGAACATATGTACGGTATCGCCGTTCACGTCCCATTTCCCCCACGAATCAAACTGCCAGTCTTCCCGGAGATACGGTCCGCTCTGGCCTTTTTTGTTCTCGATGAGTTTGGCGGAGCCGTTTTTTTCAAAAATGAAAATTTTCTTTTCAACCGCGTTGATATCCTTGTTTTCCTTGCTGGTGGTCTTGTTGGTACATACCCACTCACCCGGTACGCGGTCACGGATTTCCTTGGCCCGTTCTGAGTCGAAATTAAACTGGGGAATACGGGCTACCAGTTCCTGAGATTTTGTGTGAGCCTGCAGATACCATTTGATGCGTATGAACGAATCCACTTCAACGAGGAGGCTGTCTAGTTTTTTACGTTCCATGCCGTCATACGATTTCCTGGCTGCGCCGATGACCGCCATAAGGGAATCAACGGCCGGTTTCAGGTTGGCAATGTGCTCACGATAAAGGGTTTCGGCCTTGGCGAGCTCGATCCGCAGCATTTTTGCTCCGGCGCGCGATTCTCCGGACTGGCCACGCCTTTTCGCTTCGCGGGCTTGGTAGAGGTGCACAAGACAGGGAGAAAGCGCGGAATCGGGAACGCCTTTCGCCTTGAGTGAGTTGATCCGTTTTTCCGCGTTGGCAATCGTGCGATCACTCACGCTGCAGGCAACGATCATGCTGCCGATAAGAGCAAGTGACGCTGCAAGAACGAACCGTTTAATCATGGTAAATCCTCCTGGGATGAAGTTCATCGTAAAGAAGAAGATACGTTTTCAAAAAATAGCATGTCAAGAAATTAAAATAATATACGGTGGGATTGGACTACTAGAAATTAAATGACCCGGAACTATCCGGGACGGTCGGGTAGGAAAGAGAACGGTCTTTCCCCCCACATCCAGGAAGAGAGGCCGTAAAGGGAGCGCCGGGAGTATACGGTTATTTCTTCAATTTGAAAGCCTTGAAGAACGTGTTCCCGTTCCGGAAGATCAGGAGCAGCACCGGATCTCCCGGTTTAATCGATTTTACCGCCAGCTTCAATTCCTTGACGGATTTTACGGGCGTACGGTTCACTTCCATGATGATATCATTGTTCTGAATCCCCTGTGCGGTGGCTTGGGAGCCGGACTGGACCTCCAGAACGATGACCCCTTTCACTGCCGGATCAAGGTCGAGTTCATCGTACTGCCGGCCCGACAGGTTGCCCGCCTTGATACCCAGTTTTTCAAGCAGGTCCGATGATCCTTCTTCTGAAGCGGCGCCTCCGGCGGAGGCGTTCGACGCTGCGCTTTTTGCGTCCCGCGCGGAAAGGACCACGGTCAGGGCCTGTTTTTTGCCGTTCCGGAGGATGTCGATCGGCACCTTCTTGCCTGGGTGTATTGCCGCGATGGCGTTGCGCAGTTCGTTCGGGCTCTCCACCGGTTTGCCGTTGACCGCGGTCACGATGTCGCCCCGTTTGACGCCTGCCTTATCGGCCGGTTGTCCCTTGAACACATCGCCGATAAGTACGCCACGGGTATCCTTGTCGAGGCCAAGCGCGTCGCGCGTGGCCGGATCAAGATCCTGTATCATGACGCCGAGCCAGCCGCGGGTCACTTTCCCTTCGTAAATAAGATCCTCCATGATCTGCCGTGCCATATTGATCGGAATCGCAAATCCGATTCCCATATACCCGCCGGATTGGGTATAGATCATGGTATTGATGCCGATAAGTTCGCCGTTGATATTGATGAGCGCCCCGCCCGAATTGCCCGGGTTGATCGCCGCATCGGTTTGAATGAAATTCTGGTACATTTCACCGCCGCCCGCGCTGCGCTTCAGCGCCGAGATGATGCCGAGCGTGACGGATGAGGTGAGGCTGAAGGGGTTGCCGATGGCAATGGCCCAGTCACCGGGCCGGAGTTTGTCGGAATCGCCCAGATACGCAACCGGAAGGTCTTTGACTTTCTCCTTAATTTTAATGACCGCGACATCGGCAAGGGAGTCGGCACCCACGATTTCCGCCTGAAAGCTGCGCTTGTCTGAAGTCTTGACCTCTATTTCATTGGCACCTGCCACGACGTGGTAATTAGTCAGGATGTACCCGTCCTTCGATACGATCACCCCGGACCCCATACCCTGCTGGCGGTACTCTTTCTTCTGCACCGGAGGCGGTGCACGGCGCTGTTGCGGCTGACGTTGCCCGAAAAAGTCTTCAAACTCGCCGCCGAAGGGGTCGCCGAAAAACTGATAAAACGGGTTGTTGGAAAAAATTACCGTATCGATTTTTGTCGGGATGACCGAAACAACCGTGGGCAGGACTTTATCCGCAACGTCGGCAATGATGGTTTTAAATCCTTCCATTGCCGGGGGTATTTTTACCTCGGCTTTTTTCTCCGCCCCGAATTGCACCGTACCGCGGTCGGGTCGTTTTGAATCGGCAAAGGAACAGGTGTTGAGGACCGCAAGACCCGCTCCGACAAGGAGCATGAGGGTGAGCGAGATCGGGATTAACGGCTTTGCGAGTTTTTTAAACGTCATGACCCCTCCTTAAGGCGAATAAAAAGAGTAATAAAAGGCACGGCTCGATGCCCGGTTTCAGCTTGAAATACGGACAATCGCGGCTAATATTGCGTTTTGGGACCCCGCACCGGCTTGAGCGTCGCCCGGCAGGATGGTGTTACACTTCCCTCGGGACATCCTTGTCAAAAGTCAGGACGTTGGAGGTTCCGCCCTCCACGAACGACTGCTCCGAAATCCTCGTCAGCACGGCGTTTTCGGTGAATTCCCGCAGCGAAAGGGAGCCCATGTTGCACATGGTGGACTTGAGCTTGGCAAGCGTGACCGCCATGACCTCCCGTACCGAACCGAGGATCGGCACATACGCGTCGATTCCCTCTTCGAACTTTCCGCTCCCTTCGGCTTCGATCTCATTCTGATAACGCT
>JAFGOU010000129.1 GCA_016926315.1 Chitinispirillaceae bacterium | reverse complement strand
GGTAGCCACGCTTACGGCCACGGTCTGGGACGTCAATGACAACCTCGTCAACAACGCCGACGTCAATTTCCTGCTCCTTGCAGGCCCGGGCGGCGGCGAACACATTGACAACCCGATGGCCACGACACAGAATGGCAAGGCCACCGCCAAGCTGTACGCCGGCTCGGTGCCCAGCATGTACCGGAGCGTCATGGTATCGGCATCGGTCGCGGTAACGGGCGACACCAGCAAGCTGACCATCTCCGGCGAGCCGTATGCCATCTCGGTCTCCTACCCCGAGGAGGACACGGTGACGGTTCCCAATGCCGGGCAGATAAACGAGACCACGTTCGACTTTTTCATGGGCGCCGTGGTGTGCGACATCAACGGAAACCCGGTGGCCGACAACACGCGCGTCAACTTCAGCGCCGTTGTCTCCGGCATGGCCGTGCACCGCAAATACTTCATCCGCTGGGCGAACACCGACGGCGATGACCCCAAAGCCATTTACGGGTATTATGTTAAAGACGTTCCTTTTGAGGACATCAACAACAATCTCAGGATGGATGAAAACGACCTTCAGCTTGACTACAACACCGGCGTAGCAAGCCGGGGCGACGATGTCAACGGGGACGGCACGTGCGATTTCAATCCGCTGATACATGACCTGTGGGTCGATTTCAACGACAACGGCCTGGTAGACCTTGCTGTCGGTGAAGATGATACGCTCCTTGCCGGAGGCATCACGATGTGGGCCGACGTCTATCCCAACGGCGTCCGCGACAGGTCTGAACTGATCAGAGACCATGGCGTCATCGGTGCATACGACGTACCGGCAAGCGGCGACCGGCTCTGGTGGGAACACGAATGCCTTCCCTACTGGTTCCGCGAACCTTTCGATTTCAGGAACAATGATTTCGGCGTTGTGATAAACACCTCGGCCATGACCATTGCCGGCGTGGCCAATGTGGAGCTGACCTATCCGCGCCAGCTTGCGCGACGGCTCATCGTTTCGATCAATGCCGAATCGAACGGCGTCCGCGACAGAAGCGGCGCCCGTTTCGTGTTGCCGGTCATCGGGAGATAGTCCCGGGCCACCAATTAAAGAGAGGATTGTAACCATGGAAAGAGAATTTTTGCTGTCAGCAGCGGCAGCACTCCTCGCGACGTGCGCGTTCGCCGGCTCTCCGGTGCAGGACCTCTCATCCTCCAGCATCGCCGTCGACTACAGCGGCGTATGGCGCGGCGCCGAGATCACCGCGCTCAAGGTGCCGGCCCACGAGAGCGTGCACCATGTGAACGTGCGCTACGCCCCGCTGCCCTTCCTCATGCTCTCGGCCGGCCTCGGCGGCGCGAACATCAGCGTGGACACCTGCCAGCAGCGGCAGTTCAAGGGCGGTTTCAACTTTTCGCCCTCGCTCGGCCTTGCGCTGTTCACCCCTCCTCTCATCAAAAACAGGCTCAGGGTCACCGCCGGCGCAAAGGCGCACTATCTTTACACGAGGGACCAGAGCGAATCGTTCGTCTATTCCGGCCCGGTCGTGGTCCCGCATGCGGGCGTCATCGTCTCGCTCAACGGTTTTGTCGACCTTGAGGCCGGCGGGCGGGGGCTGCTCATGCTCGGCCGCATGCAGGAAGGCGGCGGCGCCGCGCAGGAGTTTTCGAACGCTGAACAGAAACGCGCCTACTTATCGGTCACGCTGCACACGCCCGCCGAAGGCGCCTACCTTTCGTTCGATTTCGACGCCTCGCCCGGCATCGATATGGACTGGGCGGGCGGCCCCGCCGAATCGTCGATCGGGGTCTCGGTCGGGGTCATTCTCCGCCAGCCTAACGATAAAATGTCCCGGAAAATGAGCGAGAACGAGGATTATCCGGGCTTCAGGGAAATGGAGAAGAAAATAGAAGAAATGGAAAAAAGCATGCGCTGACGCATGCGTCTGCCGACACCCTTTACCGCATTTTGCGAGGACTTCCCATGCCGCGGTTTTATTACAAGGCGCGTGACCAGAACGACAAGATCATAACCGGCAACACCGAAGGCGTAAGCGTCGACGAAATCGTCGACCGGCTGGCCGAAAAGAAACTCGTCCCCATACAGGTGGACGAGCTTAACTTCGACGGCTCCCGCAGGCAGCAGAGCTTAACCGAAAAGTTCAAGTCGAGCTTTTCTTTCACCAAAGACAAGGTGCCGTTCAGCGAGGTGGTGTTTTTCACCCGCCAGCTCGCCACCATGGTCGAGGCCGGCGTCCCGCTCGTCAAATCTCTCGAACAGCTCGCCACCGGCGAGAAGCCGGTCTTCAGAAAGGTCATCCAGTCCGTCGCCGACGACATCTCCCACGGCAACACCTTTTCCGACGCGGTGTCGCGCCACCCGGGCGCCTTCAACAACCTTTTCGTCTCGGTCTGCCACGCCGGAGAGGTAGCCGGCGCCCTCGACAAGGTCCTCGACCAGCTGGCCGTGTACATGGAGTACAGCGAGGCCCTGCGCGCCAAGGTGGTCTCGGCCATGCGCTACCCCACCTTCATCTTCGGTTTCGTCTTCCTCCTGGTCGCCGGGATCCTCTGGAAACTGGTGCCCATCTTCGAGAGCCTCTACGGCGGTTTCGGGGCCAAGCTCCCGGGACCGACGCTCATGCTGATCAAGGCGTCCGACGCTTTCCGCAATAATTTTCCCCTGGTCGTGCTTTTCATCATTGCGTGTTTCATCGCGTTCAGGATGGCCATGATGACCGACAAATTTAAGTTTTTCTTCCACAAATACCTGCTCTACCTCCCGATTTTCGGCATCATCCTGCGGAAGAACATCTGGTCGGTGTTCTCCCGCACCATGGCGCTCCTCCTCGAGGCCGGCACGCCCATCCTGCAGGCCACCGAGATCTGCGGCGCCGTGGTCAGCAACAAGGTGTTCTCACGGGGGCTCGAACAGGTGTACGCGGGCCTGCGGCGCGGCGAACTCCTGAGCCAGAGCCTCCTCAAAACGCGGATCTTCCCTCCCATGGTGATACAGCTGGTTGCCACGGGAGAGGAGTCGGGCAAGGTCGACGAACTCCTGCGCAAGGCGGCCGAGTTTTACGAACGGGAGATCAAAAACACGGTGGACTCCCTCGCCGCCATCATCGAGCCGGTGCTCATCATCATTCTGGGCGGCATTGTCGGCACCATCGTCATCTGCCTCTACCTGCCCGTGTTCTCCATGGGAAAGATGATCACGGGAAGTTGACAAAAGCTATACAGGCGCGGCATGTTCTTTGACAGAAGGTGCGGACATCGATCGGCGGATGCCTGGCGCGCCAAAACCGTCCGATTGGTTCCACGGTTATTTTCGGTATTTTGTATTTTATTATATATCAATAACTTTAGCGCTTAATATTTCCCTTGCATTTTATCTTCGACAGGTGTATAATAAAAACCGGGGAAAGCTTATGAACGATCTGTCACTTGAAGATGGCGGGAAAGGAGGCGAACGGCGGAAAAAACATGTCCGATTCTGATTACTATCACGCGACCCGAACGGGCGCATGTTTCTCTCTTTAACTATATTTACTAGGAGGCCGTATGAAGGTCAGGAAAGAAAAGGGTTTCACCCTCGTAGAGGTCATCGTCGTTGCGGTCATCGTCGCGGTGCTCGCGGCCGTCGCGATCCCGCTGTATATGGGTTATATCAAGGACTCGCGCATCAACGTCGGGAACAACGTGGCCGGCTCGATTTCCGGCGCCGCCGGGGCAAGCACCCAGCAGAAAGTGGTATTTACCGTTGTGAACGCCGAGTCGCCAGACGACCCTGCCGCCCCTCTCGTCGTCACTTTTCCAAGCGTCAATGACCCTGGCGTAACTGACAACACGATCATCGTCCCGAACAGTTACACGATTGCATGGTCTGACGGTAATCCGGGCCACACCGATGGCGGGCCGGGCACGGTAGAGGTTTATTACACCGACTACGGTCAGGGAACGGGAAAAGTGTTCACCTATAAGCAGTAATGCCGTTTAAGCAGGCGCCCGGCATGGCGCCGGGCGGCGTTTTGATGAGGTCTTGCCGTTGTGCCGGGACATCCGCGGTGCGGGTGTTCCGGCACTCATTCATGAAAGAACGAAAGGCGCTCCGTAACATGAAAAATTCCCTTACGGAAAGCAGGGGTTTTTCTCTCGTGGAAGTCATCGTGGTTTCCGTGCTTATTGCCGTTCTGGCGAGCATCGGTATTCCCATGTATGCGGGGTACATCCGCGACCAGCGGCAGTCTGTCGTAGACAATCTGGCAGAAACCGCGGCGGCGAATGCGAACGCCTACTGGAGAAGGACGGGGACGAACCTTTCCGACGGCGACGTGGCGCCGAATACCGACCCGCTGAACCTGTATTTCGACAACGTCAAGTACAGGGTGTCAATCAGCGGGGCACGGATCACGGCCGAGGACCGTAACGATGCAGCAATCATTGATACGGCGTCCTACCGCTGATCATGCGCGCATCCAGAACAAAAACGTAACACACCGGTTGCCGGCGAGGAGAGCTTTCTCTGAGAGCGGCGGCCTGTTTCCGGGCAGCACCTGCAGGACGCTCTCCCGCAAGGAAGAGCGTCCTTGTCCATGTATTCCAGAACCGGCGCCTTGACGAAAAATCCGCTTCCCCTCCCGCGTTCACTGATATATTTTAATAACCCTGATACTGCCATCACCCGAGTTCATCTTTTAACAAAAGAAGCCGTTTGCAAGCGGAGTTTTACGGTACCATGGCAAAAACGCTCATTACCTCCATCGGCATCGAATGGGACGCGGTAAGCATCCGCGCCGCCAAGATAGACATCAGCCGCACGGGGGCCAGGGCGGCGGTGCAGGTCTCCGGCCTGTCTGAACTGCGGGGAGACTTTTCAAGCGACGAAAACCTCTCCGGCGGGATGAAGAAGATAAAGGAGAAGATATCTATAACGGGTTCCGACCGCGTCGTCACCACGCTTGCCGGAAAACAGGTGTACGTGACGCAGCTGCCGTTCCGCAAACTGCCCGACGCCGAGCTCCGCAACGCGCTCAAGCTTGAAATCAAGAAAAGCCTCCCGTTCGAGGTCGCCGGCGCCAACATCGACTACCAGATGCTCGAAAACAGCAGGAACAACGACGCGTTCCAGTTCGTGGTCACCGCCGTCCCGGGCGTCATGCTGTCGCGCCATCTTCACATGATGGACCGTCTCGGCATGAAGCCCTGGGTCGTCGATGTGTTTCCGCTCTCGGTCGCCAACGCCTTCCATCTCTCCCAGAAATCGTTCGCCATCGGGCTTGCCTACGTGGTCGTACACGTCGGGTCGTCGGTCGTCAATCTCGTCATCTGCGGCGACGATAATGTCCCGTTTTTCCACCGCAGCGTCTACTTCGCGTCCGACGAACTGTTCGGCGAAGGGGCTGAAGCCGGCCAGAAAGATATTGAAAAAAGGCTCGGCGACCTTGCCGACGAGATAGGCCGCTCCCTCTCGTTCTACGAAAAAACCTATTCGAACAAGAATTTCGCGGGGGTGTTCCTCGAAGGAGAATACCTCGAAAACGAAAGCATCGCCCGCATCATCGGCGCCAAGACCAGCCTTACGACCGAAGTCGTCGACGTGTTCGCCCAGCTCAAGCAGTCGTCGAACGCGCCGAAGGGCAAATTCGAGGTGGCAATGGGACTTGCAATGAGGAACGCGCAGTGAGATACAACATCAACCTTGTACGCCAGCTCCGCTCCGACGAGCGCAGGGCCGTAGAGCTGAAAAACAGGCTCTTCACCATAGCCTTGTCGTGCCTCGGCCTGCTTGGTATCGCGGTGCTCGCCTTCACGTTTCAGATCCTCGGCATGGAAACGAAACTGGCGAATGAAAGACAGGAGCTCGCGAGGATCGAACTCGAATACGGCAAATACAGGTCAACCCGCATGGTGATAGACAAGGCGGACATAGAACGGCTCGACAGCCTTCAGTCGAACCGGGTCTACTGGACGAAAAAACTTGCCGCCATGGCCTACTATCTGCCCAAAGACTACTGGATCATCAAATTCGGCTACGATGGGAAAAAATTCAAGGTCTCCGGCTTCGGCTACATTACGCCGGAACAGGAACAGCTTATAACGCTCGACGAATATCTCAATAAACTGCGTACTGATTCGGCGTACGTCGACGTCTTTAAAACGACCAACTTCGTTGCGGTGGCCCGCTCCGACGAAGAGAAGGTCCAGCAGGACCGCGTCAGTTTTGAATACGCTTCGCTTCGGTGACAGGAGCCCCGGCTTATGAAAATCGACATCATCCTCAGCGTCGTCGTCGGGGCAGTCCTTATCGCGTTCGTCATCGTCGACCGGCTCATCGTGGTCAGTTTCAAACCGACGTTCGAAAAGCTCGAGCACCAGCGCATCATTATTTCGAACAAACTGGCGAGCGCCAAAATCGTCTACGAGAACCTCAACCACGTGCGCGACCTGGTCCAGAAAAACATGATATTCCCGGGACAGGTCGATACGGTGACCCACGAATCCATTTTTTTTGATTTCATCACCACCTGCGTCAATGACCTCAAGATGAAGCTCGTTTCGTGCAAACCGACGCCGCCGGTCGTGACCGGCGTCATCACCACGTACGGCTACGAGCTCGAACTTGAAGGCGACTTTTTTTCGTTCGGCGAGCTCTGCTCGAAATTCGAAAACAGCCGCCGCCTCACCACGCTCAACTCTTTTCAGGTCAATCTCCGCTCAGCCGATTTCAACCAGAGTGAAGAGACCTATTTCCGCAAGCCGTCTGCCGGCTCGAACAAAGACATCGTCATCAAAATGAACGTGAACACCTACCGGATCAAAAAGGTGACCGCATCATGAAACAACACCGGCTCCTCATCTCGGCCTGCGTGCTGACGGTGCTTATCTCCTTCATTATGATTTTCCGTTCCTTTTCAGCAAGGGCCTCCTTTGAACGCTCCGTCAACGAAAAGCTGAAAACCAGCGAAGGATATGACCAGCGCTTCATCGACATGGTGAACCGGCTCGAAGAACTCCTTGCCACCCGGGCGCAGTTCGGTTACTCCGGGGGCAAAGACCCCATGACCGGCGTGACCCGGCAGGTGGTGCAGGCGCCGAAGCCCGCTGCCAAGCCTAAATTCCGCCCCGCGCCCAAGCAGACCGCCGCCGCTGAAACGCAGGCCGCTCCCCCGCGGCCGGAGCCCCCCGCGGACGAGGTGCGTCTTACGGCAATCATCGCCGACGCCACCGGCATGAAAATCTCGGCGATCATCATGGACGGCGAGCGCTCCTATTCGGTGGACGTCGGCGACAAAGTCGTGGGCAGGAAGATCACCCGCATCACGAACGAAGGCATCTACATGGAATCCGAAACCATGCTGTACTTTTACGATATCTACGGCAACGCGGTCAGGAAAAGCAAGCAGACCGGCGCCCTTACCCCGGCTTTGAAAGAAGAGCCTTCCGCACCGGCGGAACAGAAAAAAACCGAAGTGCAGAAAAAGACCGCGCCGCTCCGGCCGCTGCCGATCCAGAAAAAACGGAGATGATACCTTTTTCCTCAGGAGGATTGTCGTGAACCGTACCTACGTTCGCATCGCCGCGGCGGCCGCATGCGCCGTCCTCTGTGTCTTCCCGTCCTACGCTCAGGACTACGCCGCGACTGCAGGCAAAAACTCCCCCATCATTACCGCCGACGTGAACCCGCGGCTCAAGCTCCCCATTTCCATGCGGGCGCAGGACGCCAGCCTCTCCGAGATCCTCAAGATCCTCGCCGACCGTTCCGGCATGAACTTCGTCACCGGCGAGGGAGTTTACAAAGAAAAAATCACCATCATCCTCAACCGGACGCCGGTTGATCTTGCCATAGACCTCGTCGTGCGCGCCGCGGGGCTTTCCTACGAGATCATCGGCAACTCAGTGCTCATCGCCGAAACCGAAAGGCTGAAAGGCGAGGTCGGCCAGCAGGGATACGTCGTGGCGCTCAAATACGCGGAGGCCCAGGAAACGGCCGCCATGCTTGCCGATCTGACCAAATTCATCAAGGTCGACAAGGGCGGGAACCGTCTCGTGTGTTTCACCAGTCCGCGCATCATCAACGAAATCGAGCGCATCGTCAAGTCGATAGACCAGCCGCATATCCTCGTCATGCTCGACACGCGCATCATCGAAGTGTCGATGGACAGGATGAAAGATTACGGCATCAACTGGTCGTCGCTTCTGCCGTTCCGTACCGGGCTTTCCCACGACGAGGTGTCGCTGCAGCGCGGTTACAACAGCGAGGACTTCACGCTTCAGCCGCTCAGTTTCAACGTCGCGCTGGACATGATGGTCTCAAACAACGATGCCCGTATCCTCATGAACTCGAAAATCACCACCACCAACAACCGCGAAGCTTCCCTTCACATCGGCGACGTCGTCCCGTACACGATCCAGGCCTACAACATGGGAGGCATGGGCGGCGGCGCCAACATGAACATACAGAAGGAGAACATCGGCGTTCTGCTGACCATGACCCCGCACGTCAACGAAAAAAGGCAGGTCACCCTCCAGCTCGAACCCGAAGTCTCGAACATCGTTAACTGGGTCGGCACGAACCAGGACATGCCCCAGACGCGTGTGCGCAAGGCGAAAACGACCGTACGCGTCGAGGACGGCCAGACCATTTTTCTGGCGGGCCTCCTTGATGAGGAAAAAAGCTCCTCGGTCACCAAACTGCCGATCCTCGGCGACATACCGCTCATCGGGAAGCTTTTCCAGCACCGATCGGACATCACGACTAAAAAGAACCTCATCATCGAAGTCACGCCGAAGATCCTGCTTGACACCATCGCCATTGAGAAAAAATCCGGCTTGAATATGGAGCAGCAGGACCAGAACGAAGGTCAGGAGGCCCCGGCGGAAACCGGCGCCGAGTGACCGGCCGCCGCATGCTGAGGAGTTGACCGTTCAGCGCCCAGGCACGTTACCCACACCAGACGGGAGATCGTCCGTAACCATGGCGTCCGACAACTATCATATAAAAGACCTCCTTTCAATCCTTGTCCAGTCCAATTCCACCGACCTTCTTCTCAGCGTGGGGAAACCGCCGCAGATCCGCATCAGCAAGAAACTCGTCTCCATAGAGGTCCCTTCCCTGACTCCGGAGAAATCCAAGGACCTTGCCTACCAGATCATGAACGAGAACCAGCAGAAAAAGCTTGAGGACGAATGGGAGGTCGATTTCTCCGTCGGTCTCGAGCACATGGCCCGTTTCCGTGTCAATGTTTTCATGCAGCGCGGCGTCGTGTCGGCGGCATTCCGCCGCATCGCTTTTGACATCATGACCTTTGACGATCTCGGCCTCCCCCCGGTGGTCAGGGAGCTTTCGGAACGTCCCAACGGCCTGGTACTCGTCACCGGACCGACCGGTTCCGGAAAATCAACCACGCTGGCGGCCATGATCGACCGCATCAACGACAAGTTCCCCATCCACATCATCACGATCGAAGACCCTATAGAATACCTGCACCACCATAAAAAGGCGACCGTTGACCAGCGGGAAGTCTCTTCCGACACCAAATCGTTCAACAGCGCGCTCAAGAGCATCCTCCGCCAGAACCCCGACGTGGTGCTCCTCGGCGAGATGCGCGACCCGGAGTCCATACAGGCGGCCCTGACCATTGCGGAGACCGGCCATCTCTGCTTCGCCACGCTGCACACCAACTCGTGTTCGCAGACCCTTGCCCGCATCGTTGACGTGTTTCCCGGCGACAAACAGCAGCAGATACGCACCCAGCTTTCCATGTGCATCCAGGGCGTGCTTTCCCAGATCCTGCTGCCGAAGATCGGCGGAAGCGTGATCCTCGCGCTCGAGATCATGATCGCCACGCCCGCCATCAAGTCGCTTGTCCGCGAAAACAAACTGCAGCATATCGACAACCAGATCATGCTCGGGGCTAAATTCGGCATGCAGACCATCAACCAGTCCCTGGTCGCGCTCGTCCAGGCCGGGCATGTCACCGAAGACGACGCGTTTGCCTCGAGTCCGGACAAGGACGATTTTCGAAAGGTCCTGCTGCAGCAGTAATCGCCGTGCCTGCCGCCCGCGGCAGGCAGTCCGCGCAAGCTTTCGCAACGGCGCTCTTGAACAACCGTGTCCGCGCGTTATAATTTTTTATCATGGCACCAGAAACCAGCACAGCAGCCGAAACCGCAGCACAGCAGATCACTCTCGCGCTGTACAGCTATAACGATTCGCGCATGAAAGAGGTGGCCTCGTTCTTCAATCCGCTGTCGGCCGACACATCGCTCCGCTTCGTAAAAGCCGGGCCCGCCCACCGTGACCAGCTCTGGTGCGACATCGCCTGCGTGCTTTTCGACAAATCGGTGGATATCGACACGTACGTCAAGGACCTTGCGACGCTCAAGCTGGTGCGCAAGATACCGATCATCCTCGCCCTCGTGTTCGAAACCGAACGCGCGGTCATTAACCCGCGCGCGGACGAATTCGCGACCGATGCCGTCATCTACCTTCCGCAGCTTCCCGAACAGTTCGCCAGAACGGTCATGATGCATGTGGCCGGCGCAAAGCTCGCCAGACAGCGTGAGGGCCCGCGGGGCGACTTCGGCCGGAAAAAAGCGCTCGCGTTCGGCGAGATCCTCGTGCAGAACAAGCTGATTGACGCCGTGCAGCTCAAAAAGGCGCTCGAGGCCCAGAAATTGTCCGGCAAACGTCTCGGTGACGTCTGCGTCGAACTCGGCTATATCGACGACGACCAGAAACTTCAGTTCCTCTCCAGCCAGCTGTCAGTCCCCGTCGCTTCCGCCAAACAGTTCGCGTCTGCAAGCGTTGATGTCGTAGCGCTCATTCCCGAACATGTCGCGCGCCGCTACAACTGCGTGGCGCTTGAGAAGAACGATAACGAGCTCCTGGTGGCCATGACCGACGTTCTTGACCTGCGTCTTCTCGACAGCCTGCGTGACATCACCGAGCTCACCATCAAACCGATGCTCGGAAAGCTCTCGGACCTCACCGCCTCCATCGACCGGTTTTACCGCGAGATCTCCTCGCACAAGGACGCGTCAAGCATGCTCGCGGAACTTGACGAAGGCGTCGAAGTCATCGAGGATAAACAGGAGGAAGTGAACCTCGACGAAATGGCGGCCGCCGGCGCCGATGTCGGCGTCGTCAAGCTGGTCAACATGATTCTCGCGAACGCCGTGCGCGAACGCGCGAGCGACATACATATAGAACCGCAGGAAAACGACCTGCTCATCCGCTACCGCATCGACGGAGACCTTCGCAAGGCCATGTCGCCGCCCAAGCAGTCGCACCAGCCGGCCGTGACCCGGATAAAAATCCTCTCCAATCTTGATATAGCGGAACGCCGCCTGCCGCAGGACGGACGCATGGTCGTCAAGATGGGCAAGCGGGAGGTTGACATCCGCGTTTCCATCCTTCCCACCATCTTCGGCGAAAAAGTGGTCATGAGGATACTCGACAAGGACGCTTTTGAAAAAAGCGTCACGAACCTCGGGTTCAACGACCACGACCTGGAGATCTTCAAGAAACAGATCGCCAAGCCCTACGGCATGATCATCGTCACCGGCCCCACGGGTTCCGGCAAATCGACCACGCTTTATTCGGCGATACAGGCCATCAAGGACGTGTCGACGAACATCATCACCGTGGAGGACCCGGTCGAATTCCAGATGTCAGGCATCAACCAGGTGCATGTCAACACCAAGATAGGCCTGACCTTCGCGAGCGCGCTGCGCTCGATCCTCCGCCAGGACCCGGACGTCATCCTCATCGGCGAAATCCGCGACAACGAGACCGCCGACATCGCCATCAAGATGGCGCTCACAGGGCACCTGGTGTTCAGCACCCTGCACACCAACGACGCGGCAAGCACCATCGCGCGGTTCGTCGACATCGGCATCCCGCCGCTGCTGCTCGCCTCGTCGCTCAACCTCATCATCGCCCAGCGCCTCGTGCGGCGGATATGCACGAAATGCAAGGCGCAGTACGAGCCTGAAAAAGAGCTCCTCGACCAGCTCGGTATGAAAAAAGACCCTTCCCAGAAATTTTACCACGGCGAAGGGTGCGTCGCCTGCAACGGCTCCGGCTTTTCCGGCCGTATCGGCCTTTTCGAGTTCCTCGTCATCTCCAAGGAGATCCGCAAGCTCATTCTCAGAAACGCGTCAACGCTGGAGATCTCCGAACAGGCGGAAAAGGAAGGCATGCTGACGCTGCGCAATTCGGGAATAAAGTGCGCCCTCAAAGGCGACACCAACATCGAACAGGTGATCGCCGCCACGACGGAAATCTGACCACGGCTGAGATTTAATAGGGATAGGGGGATTTTCCCCGCTGTTCCTCTTCCTTGTGCAGGGTCAGCGTGCTGGACTCATGCAGGCGGAGCTTGAGTTTCATGTCGGTGGGACTGGTCGCGTTCTTCAGGGCCTCGTCAAGGCTGATGAGCCCTTTCCGGTAAAGGTCAATGATCGACTGGTCGAAGCTCTGCATCCCGTACTGCTCCTTGCCTTTCTGGATGTTTTCGAGTATCTCGCCCAGCTTGTCGGATTCAAGGATATAGCCCCGTATCGCCGCGTTGACGATCATGACCTCGGCGGCAAGCGCGAGCCCCTTCTGGTCAACGCGCTCAAGGAGCCGCTGCGAGATGACCGCGCGAAGGTTGAAGGCGAGCTGTATCCGCACCTGGCGCTGCTGGTGCGAAGGGAACGTGTCGATGAACCTGCCGATGGTCTCCTTCGCGTCCGTGGTATGCAGCGTTCCCATGACCAGGTGCCCCGTTTCGGCGGCGCGCAGGGCTATCTCCATGCTCTCGCCGTCGCGGAGCTCGCCGACCAGAATGACGTCCGGGTCCTGCCTGAGCGCCGACCTGAGCGCGTGATGGAAATCCATGGTGTCAATGCCCACTTCGCGCTGGTTGATGACGGCGACCCGGTCCTCGTGGAGGAACTCGATCGGGTCCTCGATGGTGATGATATGGCACGGCCAGTTGCCGTTGATGTGGTCGATCATCGCCGCGAGCGTCGACGACTTGCCGGAACCGCTCATGCCGGTGACAAGGACCAGCCCGCGGTTTGACATGGCTATCTCCTTGACCATAGGCGGCACGCCGAGCTCCTCCATCGTGGGTATCCTGAAAGGGATGAACCTCATGGCTATTGAGATGAGCCCGCGCTGCCGGTAGATATTTACCCTGAACCTCGCAAAACCGGGTATGGCGTACGCGATGTCCATCTCGAGGTTCTGCAGGAACCGCTCCCAGAGCTGCGGACCCAGGAAATGCCTGGCGAGCTCCTCCGCGGTTTTCCCGTCCACCACGGGCGATTCGGCGGGCTTGACCACGCCGAATATCCTCCGCAGGGGCGGACGTCCGGTCTTGAAGTGGAGGTCTGAAACGCCGTCGACGATAAGAGACTTCAGGTAGGCATCGATGTTCATGATATAATATCCTGTTATAAATCCCTGAAAGGTGTCATCCAAGCATGATATGATTATATCTTAATTTATTGCGCGCGTCCAGCGTTGGGAAGAAAAGGCGGCGTATAAAGAATCAATAAACACGCGTCTTTTCTGAGTAATGGCAATGAATCGGGTGTGGGGCGGGCGCCATCAAAACGAGCATCTCTTCTGGAGAACTGAAATATTTATAATCAGTTGACGTCAGAATATATACCTGAACCCTATACCGCCGTTCGCGAACAATCCGACCTCCGGCGCAATGGCCACGCCCGGAGCGATCTCTCCGAAAAGCTCGAACCTCCGCTCAATGATTCCCTTGATCCCTATCGGAACGCGGCAGCCTAAAAACGCTTCATGGCCCGCGCCCAGTGCCCCGCCGACGCCGAGGTACCAGTCAATCCTGTCCTCGTTGGGAAACGGCTTGTCAATGAGCCAGTAATCGCAGTTCACATAGACGTAATCATGCGGGAGCGACCAGCCGAAACAGAGGACGGGAAACTTGTTGATCCTGAGTGAGAACCCGGTCGGCTCTCCGATCATGAACCCCCCGGCGACTTCCGCGGCGTCGGCCGTCAGCACCGTCAAAAGAAACGCCGCGCCCGCGACGACTTCTGAAAAACGGTTTTTCATAACGCGATCCTTTCATTGAAATACTGCGCTGGTAAAATCTACTAAATGATCGCTTTTACCGCAAGACAAATATTCTCTCCGTCTTAAAAACTGACCCCTAAATACGTCTGCGCCCGTTTTCTCAGCGGGTCATAGGCGACCGTCAAACCCGTGGATCCGGGGAACAGAAAATCGGACAACGAATTAATCGCCACGGTCGCGAACAGCACGTGGGAGACCGCGATACCGGCATCCCCGTCTGAAGAGAAAAGGTTCCGCCCGAGCATCTCTCCCCATCCGCCTCCTTCCTCCTGCAGCCGCACAAGAAATCC
>JAFGOU010000128.1 GCA_016926315.1 Chitinispirillaceae bacterium | reverse complement strand
GTCGCACTTGTTGATAACCGCGCTTACGTCCAGGGGGCGGCCGGAGATCACGATCACGATCACTTTTTTTCCGGAGTTTTTAGCGTTTGTCACGAGCGAGGCTCCCGCAATGGTCAAGTCGCTCACGTCGCCGTACCATTCTGCGTAGGGATTTTCACCGATGCAAACGACCGCGACATCGCCCGGGATGTTCGTGCCGTCTGAGCTGTAGGTGATGTTGGATGAGCTGCCGATGGCTTCAAAACCCTGACGGATCGTGGTTCCGGCAGTGATGTTTCCTGTTAACCCCTGCCAGGACAACGTCCAGCCGCCGCAGAGCTTGCCGATGTCCTGGCTGTGCTGGCCTACAAGGGTTATTTTTGCCGTTTTGGCGATCGGCAGGAGACCCGTGGAGGTCTTGAGCAGGACGAGCGATTTCCGTACCGCCTCGCGTGCGATTTCTCGGTGCATGGTGTTGCCTGCCAGGGCCGTGATCTGTGGATTGGTCATGACGCTTCCGCTCATGAGTCCCATCCTGCATTTGACCCGTAAAATTCGCTTGACCGCGTCATCGGCACGCGTGAAGTTGCCTCCCGAGTACATGGCGGCAAGCGCGTCCCTGATCGGGCCGAATCCGTCTGTTTTGTCCGGCATCGGCGCGTCGAGACCTGCCATGAAGCAATTTTTTGACTGCTCTTGAGCGGTATTGCCGGTTATGCCGGTGATATGGCCGAGCCAGTCGCCGTTGATAAAACCATCGAATTTTTGGTTTGTTTTCAACCAGTCGGTCAGAAGCGTTGTGTACTGGTGCAGCCGTACGCCGTTCCATGCTGAAAACGACGCCATAATGGATGCGGCCCCGGCTTGAACCGCCGCCGTGTAGCCCGGCAGGTGAATCGCGCGAAGCGTGGCGTCCGTCCCTGATGTATTGCCGCGATCAATCAGCTTGGTCTCGGCTATTCCCGTCCCGAACGCGGTGCCGCCGTCACCGGCGAAATGCTTGACGCATGCCGCTACGGTTAGCGGGTGGGAGAGATCGGTCAGTTGAAACCCTAAGACCGAGGCCGTTGCCATGGCGGAGGTCAAATCCGGGGTTTCGGCAAAGCCCTCGTACACGCGTCCCCAGCGGTCATCTCGCGGGACCGCAATGCAGGGCGCGAACGCCCAGTTGATACCGCCGCCCCGTGATTCAATGGCCGCTACGCGATACACTTTTTGCACTATTTTTGGGTCAAAGGTGCAGCCCAAACCGATGTTGTGCGGGGGCATCGTTCCGCCGTAACAGTCCGAGAAACCGTGGACGATGTTGGAACCTATGAGCAGCGGAATTTTTTTTGCCGTGCCTAAGGCTGCGTTCTGGTAGGAGTTGGATGAAGAGGCCCATTGTGCGGCGGTGGTGGATTGGCCCGAAGGACCTCCACCGCCCGAAAAAACCATACCCATAAGGTTCGATTGCACCGCGCCAGTGCCCGGGAAAGGCGCCTGAAGAATCTGGCCTATTTTTTCAGTCTGGCTCATTTGTCCAAAAAGCGTTGAAACCTGGCCTTCGAGGTCGATCGGTGTCAAGGTCACGGAACCGACGTTGGCCGTGTACGATGCGACGGGAACCTTGACTGGTGCGTATCCTGTCTTTCCGATACGGATAGTATCGATTGCCGGGGCTGCGACGAGCTTGATGAACGCTTCATGTCCCTGAACTTGAGAGGAGGCGTTTTCAGAGGATCGTACCCTTGCACGCCCAGGGGTGAGTACCTTCTGGCAGTATAGGATTCCACCGGTCCTGATCTTCGCAATAAAAAGGCTTTGCGAATGCTGCCGTGCAACCTGTTCGAGCAGATAGGAACCTGCGGCAACCGAGGTCGTATGCAAGGAGGCGATTTTCCTGCCGCCGACATCGAAAATGGCCACTTCCAGGAGACCGGTCGCAATAGCGATGTGGTCCGTTGGCTTCGAACATTCCGGCCGAACAGCGGTGGCGCTGCCGAAATTCCCGTTCGCGTTGGAAAAATCCCATGAAAGCCTTTTTGACAGGCTCATATACGTAATGGTGGCATTGGCGACCCCTGCGCCGCCTGAGGTTACCACCTTTCCCGAATTGGTGAAATCCCCGCTCTGGCCAAATGCGGTGAAAGCAGGGATAAAAAGCAATAAGAGGCCGGGGGAAAAAGTCCTGTATCGGCAATGTCTGACCATAATGGGTATCTCCCTTTTCAAGATAACCGTCGCACCACGTATAATAATCAGCTCGCCCTGACCGGCTATTCCTTCAAGCTCCTGAGCGGTAACCTTTCACTCGCCCTGACCGTCCTGCATTGCCAATGCTTTTTGGGTACGAACGATCTTTACGTTCTCGAGTCCGACAACGGCGCCGGGACTTCCGAGCGCGTATGCTTTCGAGTAGCAGAATTCGGCTTCCTCGAGTTTTCCCCGGTTAAATGCGATATTTCCCGCCTCGATCGCCAGGTCGGTGTATTGGGGAAACAGCCGCATTCCTTCAAGCGCGGTTTCGAGGGCGACGAAATCGTTGCCCATCCGTTTATGGGTCTGCACGATACGGTAAAACGTGGTTTTATTTTTCGTATCGAGGTCAAAGGATTTATTAAGATAGAACAGTGAGCGCGGCAGATCGTCCGCCTGGTCGTAGATATCGGCGATGAGCAGGAGCACATACGGATAATTCTGTCCGGTATGCGGATATTCGCTCAGCCATTTAATCGCCGTTTCATAATCATTGAGATTGCGGTACATTTCGCCAAGCGCAAGATAGGGTTCAGTCAGTTCGGGATATTTACCGGCGATAAACTCGAATTCCGCCGCCGCTTCGGGAATTGCTCCGGATTTTTGATACGCGGCGGCGAGTACCAGGCGCATTTTCTGGTTTTCCGGATCCATCCGCAAGGTCTGTTGCGACGCGGCGATGCATCGTCCGAGATCGCCGAGCATGTAATAAACTATCGCGCAATTCAGGCGCGCCTTGATGAAGTCAGGAGCCGAATTGATGCACTGCCGGTAAAAGGTTAACGCGCGCGAAAGACTGTCGAGCTGGAAATAGGCGTTCGCGCAATTAAAAAAACAGAGCACGGGGTTTTCTCCGGCGGCGAGCGCCTTTTTATACATCACCGTCGATTCCAGAAGCTTTCCCTCCGTATACAGCGCATTGGCAGAATCAAGGACCGGGCCTCCATGAACGGCGATGGTCCATGAAAAAAGGAACAGCCCGATGATTCGCAGGCTATTTCTGGAGCTTGAATACGATCTCTTTTTTCGCGCGCACATTTACCGGAATTCCTTTTTTCTTGCCGGGCTTGAACCGCCACGAGGCAATGGTACGTTTCGCCTCCCTCGTAATGATCGGCGAGGGCGACTTTTGAACGTCGATGGACTTCACCTTTCCGTCATGCCCGATGATGAAATAAACGACAAGCGTTCCTTCGACGCCCCTCTCTCTCGCTTCCAACGGGTAGCCGACAGGCGTCGTGTTCATGGGAACCGGACGTTCGTCGGTCTCGCCTTCTTCAAAAATCTCCACCTGAAGGTCCTGTGATTGTATGACCGCGGCATCGCCGCCGTCCTGGCCTGCATCGACAGCCAGGTCCGGCAACAGCTTCATCGCAAACTGGTTTCCAACGTTTTTCCCTTCGTTCGAGGAGTGCTTCACCTGGCGCACCTGCGGCATGGCCCGTTTACGCTCCTCGGGAGGTTTACGCACCACTTCCATAAGCACCTGCTTCGTTGCCAGGGCGTTTTTTTCCTTCGTATGACCGAAATCGATCATTGCGTGCAGCATGGATATGCCGACGAAAAAAAAGAAACTGATGACAACTGCCGCGGCAAGCCGGCTGATATCCGCCATAATACGCGCCACCGGATTCACAACTGCCCTTCTTTTCCGGCCGCGACAGATACCTTTTGCGCCCCGGCAAGCATGCAATTGTCCATTACCTCCACTGCGCGCCCGATGTCGACCCCGCGGTCGGCGATGATGACCACGGAAATGTCCGGTTGTTTCGCTGTTTCCTGCTCGACAATCAGTTTGAGCCGTTCCAGATTTACCTGCCTCCCGTAAATATGGACGGTCCCTTCGCGCGTGATACCGATCAGAATGGATTTCTGGCTCATCGGTTTCGCCGATTGCGCTTTTGGTTTGGAAACGTCAACGCCCGTTTCTACGTATAAGTTCGCCGTGACAACGAAAAATATTAGCAGAATCATGAGAATGTCCACGAACGGGGCCAGATTGATCTCCGGTTTTTCCGTTTCATCCGATAC
>JAFGOU010000127.1 GCA_016926315.1 Chitinispirillaceae bacterium | reverse complement strand
GAATATCGCATCATAGGTCAGTTCGGTGTCGAAGATCGTACACTCGCGGCCGAGCTTGGAGGGAGAGTGGGCGTCGGACGACGACACCAGGGCGAAGGGGTCGAGGCTCGAAAGCCGCCAGTTCATCAGCGGGTCCGATGAAAGTCCGGTCTCGACCGCGTAGATATAACGGGTAAGTCCCCCGTAACACTCCGCTATCGAATCAAAACCGCTCTTTGATCCGAGCGCTGAAAACCAAGGGGTCCAGATATGCGCGGGGATGAGCATCGCGCGCGGGTCGCACTCCAGCGCGATTTCGAGAAGCAGGGCGGAGTCGAGGCCAAGGATGGGACGGCCGTCGGAGGTAAGGTTGCCGATACGCTCGAGCCGCGTGATCAGTTTTTCCACGGCGGCAAGACCGGGAAGGCAGACCACGTTATGCACCTTCCTGACCTTGCCGTTTTTTTTGTAGATGCACGAAATTTCCGTGGTGAGCGTGAAGCGGACCGGACCGGGACAGGACGCCGGAATAAGACCCCCTGCCGCTGCGGCACCGTCATCCTTCAGGGAAAAAAAACCGCTGCCGTCATCATGCAGTTTTTTCGCGCAGTCGGAAAACCAGGCGGGATGAAGACAGTCCCCGGTACCGATAAGCCGGATGCCTTTGCGCCGTCCCCAGGCATCAAGATTCTCAAGCGTGAGCTCCCTGCTCGTTGCCCTGGAGTAAGAGGAGTGAATATGCAGATCGGCGTAGAATTTCATTGCCCCAATATACTTTTTCCGCCAAGGGTGTGGACGGTAGCGGGACCGAAAGGTCCGGCGCGGCCCGCAGTCACCGGCGTGCAGGCGGGTGAGAATTACAATGCAGGGAGCGGCATATCTGATGTATTTTCATCCTACCGGCTCTTATGCCGGGAAGCCATACGGCAACTCATTTCCCGGCGTGGAGGGGTCTGCCGTTACCTTAACCAGGAGGCGTTGCATGCCGAACATCGGCGCACAGGAACTGCTCATCATCCTGCTTATCATCATCCTGCTGTTCGGGGCGAAAAAGATCCCTGACCTGGCCAAGGGCCTGGGTCATGGCATCAAGGAGTTCAGAAAAGCGAGCAAAGACATCGAGAAAGATGACGGTCCCGCTGACGGCACCGGCACCCCGAACGAAAAGAAGGACCCTCCTGCAGCGTGAAAACGGCTTCCGGCGAGATGTCGTTTCTCGATCATCTGGAGGAGCTGCGGTGGCGGCTCGTGAAAATCGCTCTTGCCGTGGCGGCGTGTTCCATTCCCTGCGGCATCTTCTGGAAACGGCTGTTCGATATCGTGATGGTGTACCCTTTGCGGTTCACCGATCCGAAACCGCAGCTCATCTTCACCGCCCCGATCGAGGCAGTGCTTATCAGCTTCAAAATCGCCATCGGCGGCGGGGTAATTCTCGCGTCTCCCGTGGTTTTTTTCCAGATATGGCGCTTTGTGGCGCCCGGCATGTATGCAAAGGAGAAAAAGATCGTGTTCCCCGCGGTCATTTTCGCCACGCTGTCGTTCATCGGCGGCATCCTGTTCTGCTACCTGACCCTTCCGCTGGTGCTGAAGTTCCTTACCGGCTACGCCGCCTCCCGGCTCGACCCGTTTTTCAAGATCAACGACTATTTCGGATTTATCCTCAAGCTCAGCCTTGCGTTCGGCATCGTGTTTGAACTGCCGGTGGTGTCGTTCATCCTTGCCCGCCTCGGGCTCATCAACGCTTCCTTTCTGATGAGGCATTCCCGTATCGCCATCGTCATCATCGCGGTGCTGGCCGCCCTGCTGTCGCCGCCCGACCCTTTCTCCATGGGCCTGCTGGCGGTGCCGCTCCTGCTGCTCTACGGGATGAGCATACTCATTGTCCGTGTCGCCCGGAGGAATCCCGCATGAACATGGGAATCGGTTTTTCCGAGGTCGTCGTCATTGTCCTGCTCATTCTTGTTTTTTTCGGGTCAAAGGAACTTCCCCGGTTCCTGCGCGACGGCGCACGCCTGCTCGCCAAAGTCCGCAAGTACGGCGACAAGGTCAGGGAGGAGATTGACGACGTGACGCGAAACCTCGACGGTCCCGCGCCGGTCCCGCATGACACGGCCGTGGCCATGGAAAAAAAGGAGCTGCGTAAAAGGTATATCGAAGCGAGGAAAAAAATTGACGAAAAGGAACGAGAGGAGAAGTCGCGCTCGATCGGCGCCCTGCTCGAATCGACCGGCCAGTATCAAAAAGCCGGTGCCGTCATGCTTTACGCGGCCATGGGCGCCGAGGTGACGACCCGCACGCTCATCGCCGCCGCATTGCAGGCCGGAAAACGGGTGATTTTGCCCTACTGCCGGAAGGAGACCTACAGCCTTGGCATCGGAGAGATCAGGGATCCGGAGCGCGACCTTGTCGTCGGCAACGGCTCCATACCCGAGCCGCGGGAGGAACTGCGGGACCTTTTTTTCCGCAGCGATCTCCAGCTCATCGTCTGCCCGGGCGTCGCCTTTGACCGCTTTGGCGCCCGTCTGGGACGGGGCAGGGGGTATTACGACAACTTTTTGCGCGAGCTCAAGGGAAAGGTACCCCTGGTCGGACTGGCGTACGACTGCCAGGTGCAGGCGGAGCAGCTGCCGTTTTCCTACAGCGACGTGGTCATGGACCAGATCATCACCGAATCCGGATTCGTATTGCCGCAGACCGTGGTGGGGATCGACGGGGAGCAACCGTTGGACGCGCGTCTGGAACAGGGCTCATGATGGCCGCATGGCTGGTCGTTCTCCTGACGCTTGGCGCCGTTTTCGCCGCGGCGCTGACCGTCATTCTGTTTTCTCCATTGACCGTTCATACCGATTTCTCGGTCAAGCCGGGCGATCGTCGCGGGACGCTTTTCTTCTCATGGATCCACCCGTTCGTCGCGCGGGCGACCTGGTCGGCGGGCGATGGCCGCGCCGATGTACGGATCTTCGGCAGGAGATGGGGGAAGCGTGCCGCGCAGGCAGGGACCGGAAAACGGAAATCCGGCGAATCCGCTGCCACGCCGGTTGACCATCCGCCGGTCGTTTCCCATGACCTCCCCGCCGGTCATGTTCCGTCCGCAAAGGAGCCGCCTCCGCGCGCCGCCGCCGGACCGGAGCCGGAAAAATCCGCAGACGCGGCAGGCACCGATGCCGGGGTGAAGCAAACCGCGGTTCCGCCTTCGGTGCGCGCCCGTCCCGTGCGAAGGCGCATCGCTGCTTTTTTTCATAAGGTCTGTACGGTAGGGCAGGTCCTGCGACGGCATCGCATGGTCACCAAGGCGTACCGCTGGTGCCGCAGGATACTGTTCATGGTATTCCGTATCGTACGGTTCGACCATTTCAGGATAAGCGTGAGAACCGGAATGGACGATCCGGCCCGGCTTGGAAAAATATACGGCTGGTATATGGCAGGCAACCGGCTCCTGTTCGGCATGAAGAAAAAGGTCGATATCCGTTTTGAACCGCGGTTCAATGACCGCGACCTGGCGCTTGACGGAAGCATCGGACTCCGCACCTCGGTAGCCCGCGTCCTCACGCCCGCGTTCGTCGCACTGCTGACCTTTCCCTGGCTGAGCGCGTTTCTGGTATGGTGGCGGCTCAGAAAGGTCTATAAATCGGCGCCGCAGAGTGATACAATCACAGGAGCGGTATAGCGCATGATGACCATTATCGACCAGTTTGCCGAATCAGTCGGCGTTTTCACGCGCGAGTCGATCTCCCAGCTCGGCGCGATCTCCCGTTTTTTTCTCCGCATCATGCGCGCGTTTCCGTCGGCATTCATGCGGTTCCATCTTGTCGTCGAGCAGATGATGGTTTTGGGGGTAAAGACCCTTCCCATTGTGGTTATTACCTCAACATTCATCGGTCTGGTGAGCGCCTGGCAGGTAAAATACCTGTTCTCCGACGTCATGCCGCTTACCTATCTCGGCGCCGCGGTGGGCAAGGCGGTGTTCACCGAGCTGGGCCCGGTGCTAACCGCGCTCGTGATTACCGGCAGGGTCGGCGCCAAACTGGCCGCCGAACTCGGGACCATGCGGGTTACCGAGCAGATCGACGCCATGACCTGCCTTTCGCTCGACCCGTATTGCTATCTTCTCGCCCCGCGCATGCTCGCCGGCGCGATCATGGTCCCCATGCTCACCATCTTTTCGGCTTTTTTCGCCATCGTCAGCGCCCAGTTTCTCTCACAGTTCGTCATGGACCTGCATCCCGCCACTTTTTATAACAGCCTCAAGATGCTCTTCCGCGTCCAGGATGCGGTCATATGCGTCACCAAGGGGTTTGTTTTCGGCGTCTTCATTACCTTGAGCGGCTGTTACTTCGGGTTCCTCACCACGGGCGGCGCGGTCGGCGTCGGCGAATCGACCAAAAAGGCGGTCGTCGCGGCAATGGTGCTTATCCTGGTATCCAACCTGATCGTGGTGAACGTGTTGCTGTGATTGCCGGGAGTGCTGCGCGATAGTAAAACGCCGGAAAGGCATGCGCCCTTTATTGGTACCGGCTTGCTGGTTATCACCGTCCGTTCAATTCTAAAAACGGTGGCTTCGAATAAAACCCTATTCAGTATGCCTGTCATTCCGAACCTATCGGCCATAGAGTCGGAAAAAGCCGGGTGAGGAATCTCGCTTGTACCTGTCTGCAATGAGATCCCTCATGTTCATTCGGGATGACAGGCGCGGCTGTTTCGCTGTCATTCCGAACCCATCAGCAAGCAAACCGGAAAAAGCCGGGTGAGGAATCTCGCTTGGCTCGCTGCCGCACCTGTCTTCATGAATCCTCGGCGACTTCTTTGGGTCTGATGTTCCCCTCACGCGCGGGGATGAACCATTGAAGATATTAACGCAAAGGATAATCAAATCATGTTCCCCTCACGCGCGGGGATGAACCCATATCAAGGTGAGCGATCACCCGCATTCGCTGCAAACCATATCCCTTTATTTCGGCGATAATTTACGGTATTATTGATGTATGTCAATTGAACCCGGTCTAAAAACGATTCCTGTCATCCTGTCCGTCCTTGTACTCTCGACGTTATCAACCGCTCAAATCCATTCCAGCGCGAGGTCCATAAAGGCTATTGCCCGTGTAAAACCCTTGATTGAACGGGATCTCGCAGTCAAAGGCCTCGCATGGGGTTTGCCCGTTTTCATAAGGCTATTCAAGGAAACCGACACGCTTGAGCTCTGGATGAGAAAGGGCGACACGTTCGCTCTTTTCAAGAGTTATCCTGTTTGTACCTATGGCACCGGTGAGCTCGGGCCTAAAGAGAGCGCAGGCGACGGGATCGCACCCGAAGGATTTTATGCCGTTTCGGCCGGGCAATTGAACCCGTACAGCCAGTTCCATCTGGCGTTCAATATCGGGTATCCGAACGCCTATGACCGGGTGAACGGACGGACCGGAAGTGCGATCATGATTCACGGCAATTGCGTCTCGATCGGCTGCTTCGCCATGACCGATCCGGCAATCGAGGAGATCTACGCGCTTGTCGACGCCGCGCTGCGGGCGGGGCAACAATCCGTCGATGTGCATATTTTCCCTTTCAGGATGACTGATGACAAAGTCAGGAAATACGAAAATGTCCCCTGGGCCCCCTTTTGGCGCGATCTCAGGGAAGGGTACGCCTGTTTCGAAACGACCAGGGTTCCTCCGAAGGTGAGGGTGAGCAAAAAGCGCTATGTTTTTTCGGGGTGCAGACGATAACGCGAACGGCTTCCCGGCCGCTCGTGGGGCAATTCGTATCTCTTCCGCCGGGTATTCGTGGGATGGGAACGAGGATTTCCCGCTTGACATCGTACATACTCGCGCCCTATTTTAATGGCGCCGGCCGGTCCGTGCCGTCATCCTGACGCCCCGGAACACCGGCCCCCGGTCCACCTCAATCATACAGGAGATCCGCGCCATGCTCGCCACACAGATCCGCCAGAAGGACGCGCTGTTTTATTTCGTCTCGTACCCTGCCGAAGACCTGCTCGAAAAAGTCAGGTTCATCAGCCGCTATTACGGCGACGGCACTTCGATTCTTGCCGAAGAGCTGCCCGAGGACGACGAGATCGCCACGTTTATCGCAGGCATCGAAAAGACCGACAAGGCGTTCCAGCGCGTCCTCTCTAAACAGAAGATAAAGGCCATCAGGAATTTTTACGACACCGCGGTCAGCCAGCCGCCCATTCCCGGCACCGTGCTGCTGTTCAGCGGTGAGCACCTTGATTTCGAGCCGCTCGGCGCCATGAAAAACGCAGGCAACCTGGCCGAACCCCGGGGAAAGTTTCTCATCATCGACGGCCAGCACCGCCTCGCGGCACTCCAGTTCTACCTTGCCGAAAAAAAAGAGGAAGCGCCCTCCATCCACGTACCGTGCATCATTTTCGACGGCAAGACCGAGGACTTTGCCACCGAGATGTTCGTGATCATCAATTCAACGCCGACGCGCATCAACAAGAGCCATCTGATCGACCTCTACGAAAAGGTCACCTGGGCATCGCCCGACCGCAAACTTGCCGCGCGCATCGTGGAAAAACTCTACAGCGCCGACGACAGCCCGCTCCAGTACCGGATCAACCGACTCGGCGGCAGGAGCAAACAGGAAAAATGGATCCTCCAGGCCGAGCTCTTTAACGAAATCCACCGCTGGGTTACTGCCTCGGAAAAATCACTCGAAAAACGGACCGGGGAAATCAGAAGACTTACCGACCAGCTCTACGGTACAGCGCGGGACTTTCTCAAGGCCGCCGCGGCAGTGTGGGGGGACGCCTGGGGCCATAAGGACTACATGGTCACAAAACCCGTGACCATCAAGGCAATGATACGCGTTCTGGCCGACCTTGCGCCCGACATGGCGTACGACCTTGACGGCGCGGCGGGAGTGAAAGAGTGGCGCAAACGTATAGAGCCGTGGCAGGACCTGCGCCGCGATTTTCGCAGCGAAGGCTTTTATGAGCGGTTTCCGGCAAAAGGCCAGGTCGAACGGGTGACAAGGATTTACAGGGAGCTGAAACGGGTGGTTGGGGAATAAATCGCTTGACTTCACCCCGCGCCTCACCCCCGGCCCCTCTCCACGGGTGGAGAGGGGGGGGGATGCGAAGCATCAGGGGTGAGGCGACACGAAAAGGGAAATAACCATGGAACCTGTTACCTTGCGAGCCCGTCAATTACGCCAAAAGCAGACACCAGCCGAAGAATTGGTATGGGCGAATGTCAGGAACCGAAAGCTTGGGGTCAAGATCGTACGGCAGAAACCGCTTATTGTTGAGTATTTCAGGAAAAAAAAGGCGTTTATAGCTGATTTTTATTGCAGTGAGGCGGCCCTGGTCATTGAAATTGACGGTGAGGTACATGCACGGCAATCTGACTATGACGCACTGAGAACGTTGTTATTACGTCAGAAAGGGGTTCGTCTTATTCGGTTTTCCAACAAAGAGGTAATGACTGATGTGGAAATGGTGCTGGCCCGGATAAAAAGCGAAATCGCCTCACCCCCGGCCCCTCTCCACTTGTGGAGAGGGGAGAGCGGAAGAACTGACCATTAAAACAACTCGGCTCTGGCTATTCATAACTTCCTTAAAATCAACACTGACACCGACCCTTTTACCGCTTGACTTTCCGTTTCCAGATGTCCTATACTATTACTTTACCGGCAGAGGACAAACCCCATGATCCTGAGCCATGCCAGTAGAACAGCCGAACGCGCCACGGCAACGGTCATGCCCGTGACACAACAGCGCCCTGACCGCCTCACCGTCATTGCTGCGTTCCGTCTCCCGTTCTTCACCGGCCACCGGAAGGGGATGAAATACCATGTCTTCCATGGATAAGTGGGAAAAGGTGGTGCAGCTCCACGGCCTGCTTGATCGCAGCAGATACGCCGTTTCGCTCCAGACTATTCTCGACGAGCTTGAGTGCAGCGAAGCCACGTTTCACCGTTTGCGTAATTACATGAAAGAACGCATGGGCGCGCCCATAGCGTTCAACACCCGTTACCGCGGCTACCACTACGACACCACCGAAAACCGCCCGTTCGAACTGCCCGGCCTCTGGTTTACGCAGAAGGAGCTCGAAGCGCTGCTCTACCTCGATCAGGCAATCGAAACCCTGCAGCCCGGCTTGTATGGCAACCTGTTCGGCCCGGTGCGAAAAAGAGTGGAGCGCTTACTCCGCCAGGGCCGTTTCGCAAACCGTGATCTTCATGACCGGATAAAAATCATTCCGATACAGTCGCGGCCGCTCGATGAAACCCTTTTCCGGACCATTGCCCATGCCGTGCTGCGCAAGAAGCCGCTCATCATCGAACACCTGAAACCGTCCGGCAGCGCCTCCACCTCCCGGACCGTCTCTCCCCAGGCACTGGTGCGCTACCGCGACAACTGGTACCTCGACGCCTGGTGCCATCTGCGAAACGAACTGCGGACCTTTGCCCTCAGCAGGATAATCCGCGCCACGCCAATAAAAACGCGTTTCCACCGCGTTCCGCGCAGGGACCTGCGGGCCTTTTTCTCCGGGTCCTACGGCATATTTACCGGAACACCTGATAAGATCGCAGTCATCGAGTTTACCAATGACGCCGCAACCATGGTTTCCGCTGAACAGTGGCACCCTGACCAGAATGGGGAGTGGGTACATGACGCGACTTATCGGCTTTCGATACCCTACCGCCACAGCCCGGAACTGGTCATGGATATCCTGCGGTGGGGGGGTGACGCCGAGGTGCTGCGACCGCCTGAACTGCGAACCGCCGTTATGCGCGCCATCACCGGCATGAAGAAAAAATACCGGATGTAACGCCACTCGCATGTTTTGAGAGCGCGGCATAGTATGTTATAGTCGGACGACATTTTGCACAAAACCATCAGCCAGGCAAGAATCCGCCATGCAGCACCAGGTACCAGCAATCACGCCGGAAGTGGCAATTGTCCATGACCAGCCATGCCTGCTCAAGTACCTCGCGGAGATCGTTTCAAGCGTCCTCGCCCTGCGTCCCCGCGTGTTCAGTGGCTCCATTGCCGCGCTCGACTGGTTCTATCAATGCCCGGCAACCGTTGACCTTGTCATTGTCAGGGAGCAGCTCCCTGATTTCGACGGGTTCCACCTGCTCAAGGGACTGGACGCCACCACCCCCCGGCCCGTTCACGCGATCTTTCTCATCGAAGACAAACCAACCGCAGCCGACGCCGAAAACTGGTTTTACGACCTCGATAAAACGTTTTCCCAAATTCTGCCCCTCAAAGCGGTCCGCTACCCGTGGTTCAAACACCATATCGCCACCGCGCTGGTTGAAGAGTTTCCGTGGTGCGACGCAGGGAAGAACAGGGGAGGGAGGAAGGAGGTGAATCTTGCTGAAACCGACAATTGATGTGATAGAGAGAACTATGAAATATCACCAACGTATCGTGACATTTGGCAATGAGCATGAAATGATTATGCAGCAGGGCGTGCATGATGTTTAACTATCGATTACCCGTGGATTGTGCAGACACGATCTGCATTATTCTGAAACGAAGCAGCTTTGCTGCTGCCGATGATTCATCAGACACCGTCTGATGAATCCGCTATGAGATTTGGGAAACGGTAAAAACTGGAAATCGTGACGAAACAGATATTTGAAAAAAAACAAGAGGCTGGGATGGAACTGGCGCATTGAACTTGCAGTGGAACAGAGTTTTTATTAAAGATAGCTTGTATATTATTCGGAGGAGCAAAAAAAGGATAAATGCTTTACCGTGCACGTAAAAACCAAACGCTTGCCGAGCACCTGACAAACACGGCAAATCTTTCAAAGATGTTTGCAGGTGTTTTCGGTTGCGAAAAAATAGCCCATGCAATCGGGTTACTGCATGACTTAGGAAAATATTCAATGGCGTTTCAGGATTATCTGAATCGCAGCTTAAAAGGCGAAAAAGTCATAAGGGGTGAAATTATTCACGCCTTGCAGGGTGCCAAATTTGCAGCCGAAAACATTTCAGACGCAGTAGTTGCCGACATCGTTGGGAACGTAATTGCAACGCACCATAGTGGCTTGTTTGATACCATCACAGATGGCGAAAGAACATTGACCATTAAAACAAATAAGGGTGAAGAATTCCTCCATTATAATGAAGTGCTGAAAGCCTGTGCTCCTCAAATTGATACAACTGATATAAAAGATGAAATCCTGGGCGTTTGCAATATAAGCCATGCAAAAAAATTAAACCCATTCTTTGTGCTGCATCTCATGACGAAGGCCATATACTCTTGTCTCGTAGATGCCGACCGTTGCGATGCTGCTGGAATTACACCCGAACAGATGTCTCCGGATTGGGATATGTTGACGCAGCAATTATATGTTTATCTTGGAAAAATTGTCCCTAAAAACGGCATAGATAATATCCGAATGCGGATTTCGGAACAATGCCAGCAGGCAGGTAAGCAGCGACAACAAGGGATTTACGCGTTGTCTGTCCCTACTGGAGGCGGAAAAACCTTATCAAGTTTGCGATTCGCCTTTGAGCATGCAAAAAAACATAATTTGAAACGTATCATTTATGTTATCCCCTACCTGTCTATTCTTGACCAAACCGCCGCTAAATTGCGCGAAGTCTTCATAGGCGATGACGATTTGATTTTAGAGCATCACTCTAATATTGAAGTGCCAGGAGATAATGAAGATGACGAGGAGCAGCACCGACTACTTACTTCCCGCTGGGATAGTCCGATTATTCTAACAACTATGGTTCAGTTTCTGGAGACTGTTTACAGCAACAAAGCATCGAAATTACGGAAGTTTCATAATATGTCGGAGGCGGTATTAATTTTTGATGAAATTCAGGCCTTGCCAATTAAATGTATCCATTTATTTAATGAGGCCGTCAATTTCCTGCAGGTTTTCGGGAAATCAACAATTCTACTATGTACCGCCACCCAACCACATCTTCACAAAACAGTAAGGCCGGTATTATTGTCTGAAAGACCGGATATCATAAACCTTTCGCCAGAAGAGTTGAATGTTTTCAAACGAGTTTACATCAAAGATGCGACCCAACAGGCGATGGACCATGAACAAATCGCGGCGTTGGTCAAAACACAAATTGAACAGGGTAAAAGCACCCTCATAATTCTGAATACCAAGAATGACGCACGCAAAGTATTTGAACTGTGCAAGCCGTTTGAATGTGGAAAAGCATTTCTGACAACAGATCTTTGCCCGGCCCACCGTTTGAATATCCTTGAGCAGTTACGTAGAAATTTAGCCCGTGAATCGAGGTTGCTGACATTATGCGTGAGTACGCAACTGATCGAGGCCGGTGTGGATGTTTCGTTTGATTGTGTGATCCGAGCAGAGGCGGGCATGGACAGTATCATTCAAGCGGCAGGACGCTGCAATCGCAACAAAGAAAATCAGGAACCACAGACCGTTTTCGTTATCAATGTTAAAGACGAAAAATTATCCCGGTTGCCGGAAATTAACGATGGCAAAAAGATAACAGCGAGAGTCTTTCGTGAAAACAGCGGCAAGGATTTATCAGGCAATGACGTAATGGATATTTTTTATCGTTACTACTTTTATGAGCAGAACAATAAAATGGATTACACCGTTAAGGCAGAACAAACGACCATTTACAGTTTGCTTGGTGAAAATCCTATAGCAAAGGTCGCTTACAGAAACCTTAATAATCGGGACTACCCCGGCATGCCCTGTTCTTTTAAAACGGCTGCGGATGCATTTTCCGTGATTGACGGCGGTCAAACCGGTATTGTTGTCCCCTATGCCGATGCATTAAAACTCGTGGCTGAATTTCAAGAATGTAGAAATCCAAAGGAAAAAATGCGAATCCTGAAACAATTGCAGAAGTATACTGTCTCAGTTTATTCAAACACTTTGGCAAAAATCGGTCAAGCCGCAAGTGTCATTGACGATACATTTTATTTATTGAATCCGGATTACTACGACGAAAAAGAGCAGGGCTTGTTGCTTGAATCGAAATGTTCGTTTTTATATGTTTGAGGTAAAGGTTAGTTGAGAAACATACCAAACAATGAGGTGTAAAATGGATAAAAAACGCAATTCGGTAGAATTCAAGGTGTCGGGGCGGTATGCCATGTTCGCCGACCCCGTTACACGGGTAGGTGGCGAAAAATTTTCTTATCAGGTCCCAACCTATCAGGCGCTAAAAGGAATTCTTGAAAGTGTCTATTGGAAGCCGACCTTTTTATGGTATATCGATGCCGTACGGGTGATGAATAAAATTCAGACCGAATCCAAAGGGGTTAAAACCCTGCAAATGAATGGCGTCTATCCAAGCCAAAAAAATCCCAAGAAAAAAGAGCCTGCGATTAGCGACCTCTCTTATTACACTTATTTACGGGATGTGGAATATCAGGTTCTTGCTCATTTTGAATGGAACGAGCAACGCAAGGATCTTGCAGCCGACCGAAATGAAAACAAACATCACAATATTGCCAAACGCTGTATTGAAAAAGGCGGACGGCGGGATATTTTTCTTGGAACGAGAGAATGCCAGGGATATGTCGAGCAGTGCGACATTGGTGACGGGAATAGCTTTTATGATAACTATGGCGATCTTGATTTCGGTGTGCAGTTTCATGGGTTCGACTATCCTGATGAAACGGGGAAAGACGAACTTTCTGTTCGCCTTTGGAGGGCTAAAATGAAAGATGGGATCATCGAGTTCCCACCCCCGAAAGATTGTGACCCCGCATTGCGGAGAGTTGTCCGAAAAATGACGGCAAAAGAATTTGAGTGCAACCGAAATTTTACACTTATCGACAATGACCCCAGCGTAGTTGATTTATTAACGAAGGAGTAAATATGGGTTTATGGCAAAATTTGGTGGAGAGTTATGATAAAAACGCAGAGGCGTTGAAGATAAAATATCCGCTTTCAACGACGACAATTTCAAATAATGCGGATATTATTGCCGTTGTTACCATCGATGGAGAAGGCAATTTTATTAGATCTGATAAAATTGAAAAAGCCAAGAAAGATAAAACCGGGAACTGTGTTGTGTCGTCCGTGCAAATATGTATTCCCGTTAGTGAAAAAAGCATGGGGCGAGCTGGTAGCATTATTGCCCCTCATCCGGTATTTGACCAGTATGAATATTTGATAGGGAGCGGAAAGAAATTTGAGACTTACCTTTCGGGACTTGAAAAATTAGCTAAGTGGGAACATGCTACCCAGCAAGTCAATGCAATATATCATTATATTGCCCAACGAAGGATTAAAACGGATTTGGAAAAAATTGCTCCGAATGATAAAACAACTATTGTATTTGAAGTCGAAATACCAGGCGACACTCAAACAAAAGTATGGGAAAACAAATCTTTTTTCGAGGCGTGGAATAAATATTATTTGAAAGAAAAGAGATCTTCTGCAGAAAAGAAAAAACTGATCGAGGAAGGATTGACTGAGAAAAAGAAACTGAACATAGATGATAAAAAAAAGATGAAGGAGTCGACGAAAATTGATGAAAAAATAACGATAGATTACATTACGGGCATATTACAACCGGTCGCCACTTCTCATCCCAAAAAGATTTCTAATGCTTCTGCAAATTCAAAACTTGTTTCCGACAATGATAATACTAATTTCACATTCCGTGGTAAGTTCAATAATTCCTCAGAAGCCGTTGCGATCGGTTACGAATCATCGCAGAAATCTCACCAGTTTTTACGGTATCTCATCAACGACCACCGAGGTTTTTTTTGCGGTGAACAGATAATTTTGTCTTTCACAATTGGCTCTACGGAAAAAACTTTGCCACCGCCGGTAGATGACAAGAGTATTTCGTCTATTTTGCAGGAATCGATTATTATAACCGAGAACGATTCGCAAATTTCCCTTCGAGCCGAAACAGGATTTGATTACGCGGTAGCATTAAGGAAATCGCTTACCGGGTACGGGTATGGAAAAACCTTGAAACAACATACCAAAACAGCATTGATTGCGCTGGATGCCGCGACAACCGGGAGGTTGTCCATCACCTTCTACCGAGAGTTGGATAGAAACGAATATGTCGAAAGCATTGCAGATTGGCATAGTAGCTGTAAGTGGAATTTTCAATTTTGGAGTGCAGAGAACCAAAAAATGGTTTCGTATGTTGGTGCGCCCTCTGTTGATAAAATCATCGAAGCTGTTTACGGAAAACCCCGTGGCAAAAATGATGAAAGTTACATCAAAATCAAAAAAGCCGCTAGAGAACGATTACTCCGCTGCATTTTCGACAAGGCTTTTTTACCAAGAGATTACGTAACGGCTGCAATTCGTCGCGCTTCAAATCCGATGAGTGTCAAAAAAAAGGACAAATTCGACCGGCGGGGTTTTGAACAGGTTTTGTCAACAGCGTGTGCATTAATACGTAAAGAAATTAACCAATCAAAAAAGGAGGAATACAAATTGAACATCGAACTCGACAGGACCGACCGCGATTACCTGTACGGCAGGCTGCTTGGCGCGGCGGACAAATTGGAGGAATATGCCCTCTATAAGAAGGACAATGATCGTGTGGTAACTGCCGCGATCAGGCATATGCAGGCGTTTGCCCAACATCCGTTCAGGACTTGGCAAACGATACACGGTTGTTTGAATCCGTATATTCAGAGAGTGAAAGGCAGTTTTGCGTTTAATGAAATTGAGGCAATAAAAAACAAATTCGTTTCGGTAGATGAATATGAAAAAGATACCTCTCTCGACGGTTCATATTTAATTGGGTATTACCATGAACGAGCATTCATAGGCAGTCTTGTCGCGGAGGCAATAAGCAAGAAACAATCAGCTGAACACAATGAAAAGGAGGATGGCAATGACGGACAGTAAACCTCTCACGAGCAAAATCGATTTTGCGGTAATTATCTCCGTGAAACGGGCTAATCCCAACGGTGATCCGCTTAATGGCAATCGTCCACGTCAAACATATGATGGATACGGTGAAATTTCTGATGTTTGCCTCAAACGCAAAATCAGAAATCGTCTGCAAGACATGGGCGAAACCATTTTTGTTCAATCCGACGATAACCGCGCACCTGGGGACGAATTTCGCTCGCTCAATGACCGATTCAATGCTGTGAAACTTACCGATACCAGGAAAGACGCATGCATGAAATGGTTTGATGTTCGGGCGTTCGGTCAAGTTTTCGCCTTCAAAAAGAAAGGGGAAGGGAAGAAAGGCAAGGGAACGGAGGAACCAGAAGAAAGTGCCGATGCGGTTTCAATCGGTATACGAGGCCCTGTAACCATTCAGAGTGCATTCAGCGTTGAAGCGATTACTCTGGATAGTTTGCAGATTGTTAAAAGTGTCAATCTTGAAACCGAAAAAGACCCGAATAAAAAAGGTTCCGATACAATGGGAATGAAACATCGTGTTGAAAAGGGCATTTATGTGTCCTACGGTGCCATTAACACACAGCTTGCAAGTAAAACCGGTTTCTCTGATGGTGATGCCGAAAAAGTCAAGAAGGCGTTGCAATCATTGTTCGTTAATGATGTTTCATCAGCCCGTCCGGAAGGCAGTATGGAAGTCGTAAAAGTAATTTGGTGGCAGCATAATAGCCCAAGCGGACAATATTCCTCAGCAAAGGTTCACCGTTCATTGAAAGTCGGGTCCGATGGAAAATATACACTGGAAAAATTAGAAGGGCTAAAGGCCGATGAACTTGACCAGCTCGAAGGTGAAGAGTTGAAAAAATTGTCGAAGTGATAATCAAAACGGGAGGGTACAAACCGTACTCCTCCCTACTGCTTTGAAAGGACAAAACCTTGGCAAAAAGACCAATTTCAACCCAATCACACACTTCAGACCTTGCCGTCTTCAAAGGTCATGAAATCCGGAAGACCATTCATAATAATGAATGGTGGTTTTCGGTGGTGGATGTTGTAGCGGCTCTTACAGATAGCGTTAATGCTCGTGATTACTGGTATAAAATGAAGCTTCGTGAAAAAGATGAGGCTGGAGTTAAACTGTCGACAATTTGTCGACAGTTGAAATTGGAAGCGCCTGACGGCAAGCTCCGCGAAACCGACTGCGCCAACACCGAAGGCATTTTCCGGATAATCCAATCTATTCCCTCTCCCAAAGCCGAACCGTTCAAACGCTGGCTGGCGAGGGTGGGATACGAACGAATTCAGGAGATCGAGGATCCGGAGCTGGCGATCAAGCGCACGAGGACGACCTATCGGCTCAAAGGGTACAGCGACGAATGGATTGAGAAGCGCATGCGCGGTATCGATGTGCGGAAAAAGCTGACTGATGAATGGAAAAAAAGGGGAGTAAAGGGTGAAGATGAATATTCCATTCTCACCTCTGAG